>JANNVS010000307.1:0-7824 GCA_031414515.1 Sphingobacteriales bacterium
GGTGAAATAGATATTGGTACATGCTCAATGTTTACAAATCTAAATATACCTAAACCATTTAAAGCATTTCTGGTTTTCAATAATTGATCTTTATTGAAGTATTCGCCTGGTTTTATATAGATAGATTTTGTTAGTGCTTTAGGCAAAACTGATGTTTTTAAAACGCGGTAATTAACATCGCAGATAGTATCATAAATAAAATCTTTTCGTGTTAATTTCATATTTTCTTTCTTTTTATCAAAATCTAATATGTCGTAATCTATTTGAACATATGAATATATTTTATGATTTAAAGAGTCTATTTCGTCTTTTATCAATAAATTTACATCAATCTGAAAATCACCAATTGTACTGTCAATATTCATAAAAATAAAATCAGGACTGAATGTAAAAAAGCCTTTGTTTTGTATCATATCTGCTAATCGTTGTCGTTCTTTTTTTACAATGTCTATATCAAAAGGTTCATTTTTTAAAAGCAATCTATCTTTCTTTTTTTTATTTACTATTTCTAAAACTGACGAGTCCTCTGCTGATATAGTAATATTTCTATAAGTAAATTGTGGTCCTGAAGTGACATGATAAATGACACCAGTTTTTTTCTTTTTTGTTCTAAAGGTTGCAAATACATCACTATAAAAATAGCCATGGTAAAATAAATAATTTTTCATTCGGCTTATAGAAGTTTCTATAGTGCTGGAATCGAATAGTACAGGTAGTTCACCATTCGAAGTTTTATTTTGAAAGTTCTCAAATTTCTTTTTCTTTAATAATTTCGCTAAATCAGTGGAATCTTTCTTTGTATAATTTTCTTGTTGAATTCTGCTTTCCAGTTCTTTTTTCTTCTGTAACCTTTTTTCATTTTTCAAGGTTGACATAGTATAAATACCTAATTTTAAACGAAATATACTCAAGAACTTTTTATTTGGTTGTTGACTGTAAACTACTTGTTTTGCTAATGCAGATTTGAGTTCAGTCTTGTCACTAATTACTTTTCCAGTATATTTTACTGCAATTCCGTTGCTAATCAATAAACTTTGATCGTCTTTTATTAAATGTTTTGTAGCATTACAGGAATACAACAATAATATGCACACAACATATCCTATTTTTTTACATCTTTGAATTTTATTTTGCATTATGCTCAGTCAGTCGGAAATAAAACGTATAAACGCGCTTAAAATTAAGAAATACCGAACGAAGTATTCTGAATTTATTGCTGAAGGTGATAAAGTTATAAAAGAATTAATAGAAGATGGGTTGGAAATTGTACACATTTATGCTGTTAATGAAGTGATTAAACACGAACGGTGCGAAATTATTGCAGAAAAAGAGCTGAATAAAATAACTGCATTGCAACATCATCACAATAGTTTAGCGGTGTTTAAATTGCCTACATTAGAAATACAAATTAAAAATGATGAATGGATTTTATTGTTAGATGATATTCAGGATCCTGGAAATATGGGCACAATTATCAGAACTTGCGATTGGTTTGGCATCAAAAAAATTATTTGCTCAGATGGTTGTGTTGATGCATATAATCCGAAAGTCGTGCAGGCAAGTATGGCATCGGTTGGTAGAATACAAATTATGGAAGCTAATTTGGAAAAAATAATTAGCGAATATAAATTGCCAGTTTATGGTGCAGTTTTAAACGGAAAAAATTACAGAGAACAAGATTTCTTAGAAAAAGGATTTATTTTAATTGGTAATGAAGGACATGGCATCAATAAAATCTTACAGGAAAAAATTACGTTTCCAATTACGATTCCTAAAAAAGGAAAAGCCGAATCGTTGAATGCTGCGATTGCTACTGCGTTGATTTTGGATAAGTTATAATACTAAAATTAATTTTTATGCGCAATTTTATTTTGTTTTAGGTGTATACAATTCAAATGAATTTTTCTTGATAACGTTTGGTACATCACCATCCTTTCGTTTTTCATAATCAATGTTTTCTACGTGTTTCCATTTTCCTTTTTTCCATTCAAAACCTTCGTAAGTGCCATCTGGTATATAATTGGCATAAAAGCCATCCAGAGCATCACCATTTGGTGCCACGTGGTCATAAATTATTTTTCTATCATCTATACTATAATTTAAGGTTGCTGTTGCTTCCTTTGAAAATTCTATAATAAAGCGGTTCAATATTTCACCATTTCCCATTTGTATAATTGGTGCGCCAAAGCGTGGTTTTCCTTGCTTGTTAAATGAAAATATTTCCATTATTTTTTTATTGCTTACCATATTATTTCCATCCCAGCCAAATAAAGTGTGATATGTTTTCTTGCCAGCTTTTACTGTTCTAATACCATAGTACAAACAACCAATCCAGTTGTTATTGTCCACATTAATATCTTGCTGATGGTCTGTGAATTCTGAGTAATCAATCAATGGAAACATTTTTAGAGTATCACTTTTTACTTGAATTGTGCCAAAGAATTTATACATATTTTCATTGCTTCTAGTGTACCAGGTAAAAATTTTAAAAGATCCGTCTTCAGGTTGTATAATTTTCCAAGGTAGTGAAGAATCCCATCTGTAATAAAATGAATTATTAATTTTCAATGCTCTTGATAGTATCTTGATAATCCTGTAACTGGCAATCGTCCTATTATCTTTTTCCTGGCTATTAATCAGCGTATCACCATATATACGTATAGAATCTTCATACAGCTTTATTTTTTGATAATCTTCGGGAGCTATTTGTGCTATAGAAATAAAAGATAGTAAAGAAAAAAGGAATGTGATGTAAATCTTCATAATTTATATGCTTCAAAATTAATACCAAAAATAAACGTTATTATGATGAAAATAGTATTTAAAATTTTTAATGGTATAAATCTTGTTAATAATATTCTAAAATTGCTTGATTTAACTATATTTCATAAATAATAATAATCAAAAACTCTAAATACAATAAAACAGAATGAAGAAACTAGTTCTATTTGTCACTTATTATTTACTTCTTTCGACTGATTTTTCTTTTTCTCAGGTACAATGGGCAAGCAAGGTGGTAGATTTTTCTTCAGAATACAAAGATGATGTAATAAGAGAAAATTCTACGAGATGGAGTGCTTCTCAAGTGTTGGGTTATCCGAATTCGACTAAATATGCTTCATCACAACTAGCATGGACACCAAAAAGTCAGGATAATTCTAATGAATTTATTACCGTTGGATTTGCAACATCTCAAATGGTACAACAAATAATTGTAGGTGAAAATTCAAATGCAGGTGCTATTGCAGAAATTATTTTATATGATAACAAAGGAAATAAATTTTCTGTTTATCAAAATGATAATCCAAAACCAACACAAAAAATATATGATGTATTGACGTATTTTAAAATTAAACCAACCTATAATATTGTAAAATTAAAATTAATGATTAATACAAATGCTGTATTTGGAAGACAGGAAATAGATTGTATAGGAATATCAGCTACTACAGTACCATATAAACAAACTATAAACGCAATAAAATATACAGAAAATGCAGGTTTGCCAGAAAATTTAGGTTCAAATGTAAACACACAATTCTATGACCATTTACCATTAATCTCGCCTGATGGAAGTTTGTTATATTTCACGCGAAAGTTGACAGATGAAAACAATGCTAAGGATTTCAATGATGACATATATTTTTCTCAAATCATGCCATCAGGGAAATTTACAAAAGCTGAAAATATAGGTTCTCCTTTAAATACTTCTGAGAACAATTTTATTTGTTTCGTTAGCAGAGATAATAAAAGATTATATGTTGCCAATAAGTACATTAGAAATACCTATAACTATGCAGGTTTATCTGTCACAATCAAACAAAAAAATGGAGAATGGAGCAAACCCAAGCCATTAAATATTCCTGATTTGTATAATAAAAATGAATTCGCACATTACCATATGAATATGGATGAAAATATAGTTTTGATGTCTATTCAAAGAGATGATTCCTATGGTGATTTAGATTTGTACGTCTCAAAAAAATATAACGATGGTGATTGGTCGGTACCAATAAATTTGGGTGCAGTAATAAATACACTTGGCGCAGAAGGAAGCGTATTCTTAGCTGCAGATGGAAAGACTTTATATTTTTCTTCGTCTGGTCATCCTGGATTTGGAAGTTATGATATGTATATGAGTAAGCGTCTAGATGAGAGCTGGACAAATTGGAGTATGCCATTGAATTTAGGAGCTAAAATAAATTCAGAAGAAATGGATATTTATTATACAATTCCTGCATCTGGTGATTATGCTTATTTCTCAAGCGGAAATTCTTACTTCGGAAAGAATGATTTGTATAAAATAAAATTGCCTAAAGAAGCAAGACCTGATTTTGTAGACATTAATAAATTTATTGCAAGTGCACCATTAAAGAAAGAAACATTCAATCCTAATATTTTACAACAAAAAGTTTCGTCACCAAAAAATGCAAATGATTTTCAAACAGATGAGTTTCAGAAGAAATTAGACGATTTAAAAAAACAACAAGCTCAACTTTCTTCACCTATAATAAAAGACAATACTATTTCTGGCAATACAAATGCTACAACTACGGCAAATCCAATTGTAAAAAAGGAAACGTTAAATACTATTCAACCATATCAATCTCCTTTGGAGCAAAGACCCAAACCAGCAACAATCAATGCAATTAAACCTGCGGAATTGCCAAGGCCTTTGCCAAAAGTATTTACGTCTGAAGAGCTTGCTGCACGTGAGCAACAAAAAAACAATCCAACAGTGAATCCATATTCAGATGAATTAAATAGTGTGTCGAAAAGAACAATGTCGGAAAACACTAAACCTTTTACAGAGCCACAAATAATAACGAATCCGAATATCATAACAAACGAAGTAGACCCAAGCATTATTTCAATACCATCCAGTATTTCGTCGACTCCAATTGTAATTCCATCATTAAAAACAACGGATCCGAAAACAGATGAATTACAGAAAAAATTAGATGCTTTGAAGCAACAGCAATCTGAAGTATCACAAAGCAATAAGATTTATTCAAATCCGTATGATTCAAAACCATATGATCTACAACCTGTAAAAGAAAAACAAGCAGACAATTCAATTAACGATTTTGAAGAATATCAGAAAAAAATTGAGTCTCTTAAACAACAACAAAAAAATATACCATTAACATCAAATAATAATCCTATTAATAAAAATGATTCACTTGTAGAAACTCCACAAATTCCATCAGAGAATTTAATATCTGAACAAAAGACAGTAAACAATGTACCAGAAATAATCAATCAAACGACAAATCCACTTATCATAAAATATGAAGAGAAACTAAGAAAAATAAAAGAAGAAATGGCTGCTTTAGGATCACTATCAAATGCTATAGAACCAATAATACTACCAACTATAAATACAACGAATAAAGCTCAAGAACAATTGCCTTTTGTTTTATTACAACCTAAAAAAGGAGAATCCCAAAATATTGGATTTACAGAAACAGAAAAACTCAAAACGCCAACTTTAGATATTGAGCCAGTAAGAGAAAACAATAAAGTAATAATAATTCCACAAACGCAACAATTCATAACATCTACTTCTGATTTAGAAGCCGAAAAAACGAAATTAGATTCCATACAAAAAGTGCAAAAAGATGTTGAGCAAAAAATGTTGGAAACACTAGATAAAATGGGAACTAGCAAGCAATTATTAGAAAAAGATATTACAGATTTACAAGACCAACGAATTAAATTTAATGATGAAAGAGATAAACTAACAGCACAGAATTCGCAATTATCTAGTGAAAAAGAAAAACTGGATGATTTAATTCTGAAAATGCAGATTGAGCGTGATAAATTAGCTGCAGAGAAATTAAAAATAGAACTGGATAAAGCAAAATTGGATTTGTTAAAAAAACAACAAGAACGAGATGTTCTGACTCTTAAAAGATCCATTGATTCACTTGGAAAAATTCAGTTAAAAACAGCAAACAGTGTTCAGTTGCAACAGAATTATGACTTGTTTAATGTACCATTAAAAGTTGGAGCTGTAGCACAAGTCAATAATATTTATTTTGTTGCAGATGCTTCATTTTTGCAAATTCCATCTTATCCTGAATTAGATAAAGTAGTATTATTTTTAGCTAGAAATAATACATTGAAAGTCGAAATTGGTGGACACACAAATGGATTGTGTGATGATGCTTATTGTCAGAAATTATCAAAGAGCCGTGCCAAAACCTGTGTGGATTATTTAATTAGTAAAGGAATAGTTTCGGATCGTTTGAGCTATAAAGGTTATGGCAAAACGCAATTATTAATACCAGAAACACCTGCAAATTCACTCAATCAACGAGTAGAGATAAAGATATTGAGCGTAGAATAGAAGCAGCTTTTTAAATAACGAAGTTTAGTATCTTTACAAGATGCATTTAGATTCTTACGATAGTATATTTCAACAATTTTCAACTGCATCTGCAGATGAATGGAAAATTAAAATCATTAAAGATTTAAAAGACGAAGCATTTGATAAATTAATCTGGCACACTAATGAAGATATTGATGTATTGCCTTTTTATACAAAAGAAGACAATCAAAAATATCAACTCAATATTCCTGAAAAACAAACTATAGGTTGGCTAATTACAGAAAGAATTATTGTGGCAGATATTTTAACTGCAAACAAAGAAGCACTTCATGCTTTAGAATATGGTGCATCTTCTCTGGTTTTTGATTTGAAACAAATGTCTTTTTCAACTACTGAAATTGAGAATTTAGTAAAAAATATTTTGTTCGATATTGCGCCAATTTCCTTTGATAATTACATAGTAGAGAATAAGATTATTTTGGAAAGTGTAGTAAAAAATAGTTGTCAACCAATTATAAAAATTCCACAAAAAGAAACCATTATAGACGAATTAGTTTTTGCATTACAACAAGGTATTCAACAAAAAGAAAATTCTCTTAATTTTCATTTCTCTGTTAGACAAAATTACTTTTTTGAAATAGCAAAATTGCGTGCATTTCGTTGGCTATGGAAACAAATATGCGATTTGAGAAAACAACCATATAATATTTTTATTCAAAGCGAAACAAGTATTCAAAATTTTAGTAAAGAAGATGAATACAGTAATATGCTGCGCAATACTACAGCAGCAATGAGTTCAATTTTAGGTGGTTGCGATAGTTTGATAGTCAACAACCACGATAAAGAAAAAAATAACACAGCATTTGGTAAACGTATCGCACGAAACATCAATCATATCTTACAACAAGAATCTTATTTCAACGAGATACAAGATGCTGCAAAAGGAAGTTATTATATTGAATATCTCACGTATCAATTGTGTAAGAAAAGCTGGGAAAAGTTTAGATTGTCTGAATCTTAAATTAATTATCAGAATCATGATTAAAGATTTAAGGTTGAAAAGATTAATTTTTCCTAAGTAATCTAACTATCTATTAAACAGAAAAGATCCTAATTCAGAAAATTTATCTTTCATCTATCTAATTTCTCAATCGTAAATCGTACATTGTAAATCGTAAATCCATTTATGGCAACTCAAACATACGACTACGACTATGTAATTATCGGCAGCGGATTCGGCGGCTCTGTTTCTGCACTTCGTCTTTCAGAAAAAGGATATAAAGTATTAGTTATCGAAAAAGGAAAATGGCTGCAAGGCAATGATTTTCCAGAAACAAATTGGAACTTGCGAAAATTTTTCTGGTTGCCTGCATTAAAAATGCAAGGCTTATTTAAGTTAACATATTATCGTCACGTTGCAATCGTAAGTGGTGTTGGCGTTGGAGGTGGTTCTTTAGTATATGCAAATACTTTACCTATTCCAAAAACAG
>JANNVS010000308.1:0-8835 GCA_031414515.1 Sphingobacteriales bacterium
CAAATCTTATTTACAAATAAAAGATTCAAATACATTTCATGTTCGTTTATTAAAACGAAGCATCGATGCACGTTCACGAACTATAAAAGTAAATATACAAGCAGCTATTTTTATTGATGAAATTCCTGAGCCAATTCTTCAATTCCAAAAAGAATATAAAGATGTTTCAATTGCAAAGCAAGCCATTATTGTTGGTGCCGGACCAGCAGGCTTATTTGCAGCTTTGCGTTTAATAGAACTTGGAATCAAACCAATCATTATAGAACGTGGAAAAGATGTGCAGGAACGCAGACGAGACATTGCAGACATTAACAAAAAAAATATTGTCAACGAAAACTCTAATTATTGTTTTGGCGAAGGTGGTGCAGGCACTTACAGCGATGGGAAGTTATATACACGTTCTAAAAAACGTGGAGACATTAAACGCATTTTAGAAATTTTTGTAGCACACGGAGCATCTGAAAATATTTTATTTGAAGCACATCCACATATTGGCACCAATAAATTGCCAAAGATCATTCAGCAAATAAGAAATACGATTTTAAAACATGGTGGTGAAATTAATTTCAATACCAAAGTAATTGATTTTATTGTAGAAGGAAATGAAATGAAAGGTGTTATCACTGAACAAGTAGAATCCGATGGCACGAGTTCCCCATTAGGGGTTAGCGGTATCGGTGTCATCCTTGCAACAGGTCATTCAGCACGTGATATATTTGAATTATTGCATCACAAAAATATTTTAATAGAAGCCAAACCTTTTGCTCTCGGTGTCCGTATAGAACATCGTCAAAGTTTGATTGACAACATTCAATATCACGGTAACAAATGCGATGTGTTGCCTTCGGCATCGTATAGTTTGGTAGAACAAGTAAAAGTGGGTACCAATCAAAAGGGTGTATTTTCTTTTTGCATGTGTCCTGGTGGTTTTATTGTTCCATCTGCAACTAATCAAAATGAAATTGTAGTCAATGGAATGTCGCCATCCAAACGCGATTCGCCATTTTCTAATTCAGGAATGGTAGTTGCTGTTGATGAAACAGATTGGAAACATTTTAAACAATTTGGTGTATTGGCAGCGATGGAATTTCAGAAAAGTGTAGAGCAAAAAGCTTGGCAATTAGCAGGACAAACACAAGTAGCACCAGCGCAACGGATGCAAGATTTTGTAAACAAAAAAGTTTCTTCGTCTTTGTTAGAAACGTCTTATCAGCCAGGCTTAGTATCTGTAGAAATGCGCGATTTTTTACCAAAAGAAATTGCCTTTTGTTTACAAGAAGGATTTAAAAGTTTTGGAAATAAGATGCGTGGTTATTTCACCAACGATGCACAAATTATTGGTGTGGAAAGTCGCACTTCATCACCTGTAAAAATACCGCGTGATAAAGAAACCTTTGAACATGTTTCTACTAAAAGATTGTTTCCATGTGCGGAAGGTGCCGGCTATGCAGGTGGAATTATGAGTGCCGCAATGGATGGTGAACGCTGCGCGGAGAAGCTGGCGAAGTTGTATATAAAATAGTGTGTCATAAATTATTTCATTATTACTTTAATCTCACCGAGCCAGTCACCCTGTACCAGCACTTCATCTTTATTTTTAAGATATTCAGATTGATTGCCATTAATTATTGTTTGCAGTTTCTTAAATCTGTCAGCACCAATTATTTTTCCTAATCTGATTTTCCATCTTGGTGCCTGTATAGCAGTTCCTCCAGGCGTTCCTGATAAAATGATATCGCCTTTTACAAAGTTTGTTTGGTATTTAGACGAAATATATTTTAGCAGTTGTGTAGGTGTATATATCATATTACTGGTTTTTTCTTCTTGCCTTAAGTTTCCATTGACAAAAGTTTTTATGGTAATACACGGAATCTGATCTTTCTTATATTGGTTTGGTACCCAGTATTTTTCCGGCAAAGGTGTAAACCCTTTAAAATCTTTAGAAATTCCCCAGTAATCATACTTGTTGGGTTTTCCGTCACCCAAAATGGCAATACATCTTTCAGAAATATCATTGGCAATAAAAAAGCCAAGTTTCGGTATGTATTTTTCGTCTTTTAAATTATCCGGAGTAATATCTTCCAGAATAATAATTCCTAATTCAACTTCATAATCTACCAGTGGTTTTATAGTTGAAAATTTATCATGAATTATGTCTGCAAGACCACTTTCAATAGTATTCATGGATTGTTGCATTTCAGTATTTGAAGGAATACTGACGGTCATGTTTTTACCCAATAAAATACTGTTTATATTTTTTCTGAAAATAGGCGGTGTGTCACTGGGATTAAAGGATGCAGATGTTTGAATGATATGTTGCCGGTAACTTAATCCAAATCCATAAATATGTTTAATGCTGTCAAAATTTTTGAAAGTACCATCTTCTATCTTTAAACAGATAAAATTTGCAGGTTTTGGCGGATTTGTTATTGGCCGGAATAAAAGATAAAGAGATGTTGCGGTGCTAATAATTGTAAATAATAAAATAATTTTGGAATTGATTTTCATATTTCTGATTTTAAAAAAAACAGATTTTTATAGAATATGTTTTTAAAGATGAGGATGATAATGACTCTCCAATATAAAGATATAAAATCCGTCAAGTTGCTTTAGTCTGGAAAAGTTGCTGAAATATGTATTTTTTTTCGATAAAATGTGCAGCTATTTCACCAATTAAGCACAAATGACCGGTGTGGAAAGTAGAACTTCATTACCCATAAAAATACCAGTATACGTACGAGCATAAATCCAACAGACGATTGTTTCCATGCGCTGAAGGTGCTGGCTATGCTGGTGGAATTATGAGTGCTGCAATGGATGGTGAACATTGTGCGGAGGCATTGGTGAAAATGTATGCAGATTAAAATATGCAATTTATCTATAGATAAGTAGTATGAAATTCAATATGGCTAGTTTTGGGCAACACTTTTTTCGTTTAATAAAAAATACAATAATAATAATTTATCTTTTAAAAAATCAGTATGAAATATTTTAAAAATAAAGTAGTAGTAATTACAGGTGCTGGCTCAGGAATGGGTAGAGCGTATGCAATAGAATTTGCTAAACTCGGTGCAAAAATTGCACTAAACGATTATGATAATAATGTGTTGCAAGAAACCGTTTCAATTTTAGCTTCTTCAAATTATAATAATGTTTTTGCACTTGCATTCGATGTGTCAAATAAAGAAAGTATGTTTGATTTTGCAGATAAAGTAAAACATACATTAGGCAATGCACACATCATTATTAATAATGCTGGAATTGCAGGAAGTGGCAAGCCAATTTATTTAACTACAACACAAGAAGACCAAAAAATTATGAATATAAATTATTTTGGTGTTGTTTATGGTACAAAAGCATTTTTACCACAAATAGTTGAAAACAACGAAGGTGCCGTAGTAAATATTTCCAGTATTTTTGGATTGATTGGAACACCAAACAGTGGAGATTATTGCGCTAGTAAATTTGCAGTAAGAGGTTTTACAGAGGCATTGATGGCTGAATTTCATGAAAGCAAAACCATTTCAATTCATTGCGTGCATCCTGGTGGAATTGCCACTAATATTGCAAGAGGCGAAAATGGAAAAGAGTTTAGTAAAAAATATTTAACCACTCCACCAGAAGCAATCGTTAAGCATGTTATTGAGTGTATAAAAAATAAGCAAGCTAAAATTGTATTTGGCAACGATTCTTTTATAACATGGCTTGGCTCTAACCTTGTTCCACAAGGAATTTTAAAAGGTATTGTTTGGAATGAAATAAAAAAAGTGTTGAATATGAATGAGTACAAACAATTTATTAAGTAAGAAATACTAAGTATAAAAAATAGTATTCGATAAACTAAAACTTAGAAAATAAAAAATCAATTAATTTTAACTTTGTAAAAAAATATCATGCAAGAAAATAAAAATAATCATTTCGATGTAATTATTATGGGTGCTGGTTTATCAGGAATTGGAGCAGCTTGTCATTTGCAAAGAAAAAGTCCGAATAAATCTTATACAATTTTAGAAGCAAGAAATTCTATTGGCGGTACTTGGGATTTATTTCGCTATCCTGGTATTCGTTCCGATTCCGATATGTACACGTTAGGATATAAATTTAAACCTTGGACAAATCCAAAAGTAATTGCTGATGGACCTTCGATATTGACCTATATAAAAGAAACTGCAAAAGAATATAAAGTAGAATCAAAAATAAAATACAATACCAAAGCAACAGAAATACATTGGAGTTCTAAAGACGCACTTTGGACAATAAAATGTATAGACGCTTTAACAAATGAATCTATAGTTTATACTTGTAATTTTTTACAATCTTGCTTAGGTTATTATAAATACGAAAATGGGTATACACCAGATTTTAAAGGAGCGAATAATTTTAAAGGTGCCATTATTCATCCTCAGTTTTGGCCAGAAAATTTAGATTATACCAATAAAAAAATTATTGTGATAGGAAGTGGCGCTACTGCAGTTACTTTAGTGCCAGCATTGACGAATAAAGCAAAACATGTAACGATGTTACAACGTTCTCCAACGTATGTGGTAAGTGTGCCAAATCAAAGTTTATTCCCTAAAAAAATGAATGAACTTTTACCAGCTCAGTTAATGTATACTATAAACAGAACAGCACATGTAGGTATTGGTATGTTGCAGTATTCACTGAGCAGAGCACAGCCAAAAATGATGAAGAAATTTTTTATCAAAAGTGCTATAAAAGAATTATCCAACGGCTATGATGTTGCTACTCACTTTACACCAAAATACAATCCTTGGGACGAACGTTTATGTGTGGTGCCTGAAGGAGATTTGTTTAAATCGATAAATGAAGGTAAGGCAAGTGTAGTAACCAACCATATTGATACATTTACAAAAGACGGCATACTTCTAAAAACTGGTGAAGAATTAAAAGCAGATATTATTATTACTGCAACAGGACTTGAATTGCAAATGATAGGTGGTGTTAAAATGTTCATAGATGGTATTGAACCCAATCCAAACGATGGCGTTGTTTATAAAGGCATGATGATAAAAGATGTACCTAATTTTGTTTTTGTAGTTGGATATACCAATGCTTCCTGGACATTAAAAGCAGATTTGGTTTCTACTTATTTTTGCAGATTAATAAACGAAACAGAAAAACAGAATAAAAAAATGTTTGTTCCAACATCTGATAAACCGATAGATACAGAGCCAATAATGGATTTTAAATCTGGATATGTTCAGCGTGCAATCCTTTCAGGAAACTTGCCAAAACAAGGCACTAAAGCACCATGGAAACTAAAACAAAATTATATTTATGATGCTTTGACACTCAACTATGGAAAAATTAAGGATGGTTACTTGAAATTCGTTTAATTATTTTCTTCTAAATATGCAGGTTGCATAATTTAATATATATTAGATAAATTCTTTATGTAAAAATTCCAACAATCGGATTTAAGAAATCCGCAATCTTTTACTTCGTCTCAACATCAGATTGTGATATTTCAAAAGTATAAAAATATATCTAAGGTATTATGCTGAAGATTTATATTTTACAATCAAATTTAAGCTATGAATAGTATTCATGAAATACACTGTTTTGTTAACCAATGTTTATTTTTTGACAATTAATTATTATTATCTTCATTGAGAATACAATTTAAACGAACGAATGAGAAAAGATCAAGTGAGTATAAAAGCATCTATTATGCTATTATGTTGTTTTTACTTTATATCTGCAAGTTCTAATACTACAGATACATTACGTTCAAAGACTATAGATACTATTGCACTAAAACCATCTTGGAAAGAATTTAAACAGCTAAATATACTCAAATATCAAGAATACAAAAATTGGCAAAAATCATATCTAAATATACCTGGTAAGAATAGCATTGCATTTAAAATCGGTTATGGTTTTGCAGCTCTAAAACAAAGATATCTAAGCATTTATACATTTTTAGGTAATGGAATACTAATAAAAGATGGAAATGGCAAGGTGTCACAAGAAGGAATTTACACCACAGATGGTGTAGGTATGAGAGTTGGAGTTGCTTATACGCATATGTTTAATGATTACATTGGAAGCGAAACAACCATAGGATTCGATAAGTATGTACAGACTACTGCGAGTTCTGTAACTAGCCCGACTTTTAATGGAAGCCAAATTGGAAATGGGATTGCATTAAGTATTTCTACACAAGTATTATTTTGCTCACCAAACATTAGAAATTTTTATATCTACGGGAAGGTTGGATTATTTGTGCCAGTTTATGGTTATTCCGATGTAAAAATTCGGATGAAAGATACTGATGGAACACTTATAAAAAATCTATTTAATGGAGATACAAAAACATTTGTAGATTTAGCTGATATTCTTATTGATTTTGAAAATACATTTAAACTACTGCAATATAAAGCAGAATTAAATGCCGATGCACGTATTGATTTATCTAAAGATCTTTCTGTTATAGGTTTTAATAGCAGTTTAGGTGTTAGGTATCAGATTAATCCTAAATTTAGCGTTTTTGCTGAATTTTTCAATCAAGGATTTGGTGTTTTTGTAAAACGGTTTAAAGCAGAAAAATTTGATTTAACTATTGATCTATTAGGACAGAATGTAATATCTATAACAGAAAATGGTGGTCAATTAAGTTTGCCATTTTCTCCACCTGTTCCATTAGATAAATCTTTATTTAATTATTTAATTGAAACCAACTACCATCGTTCGTTAGATGAAAATTCAAATAATTCTGACATTAATAATAAATCTTTCGATCCATCAAAACCTTCAGATGCAATTGCAGACACAAGATTAACTTATGCTATCGGTTTAATGGTAGGAATGCAATTTAGTTTCCCAGATAAGAAACATAACAAATCAAAAAAATAATATTAAATATTACTTTAATGTTGTTTTCAGTTTTTTCAACCCTTTGCGAATACCATTTTCTAAACCAATCTTTACGATAGCTGCTACAAACGGAATATCCGAATCAAACTCAATGGTATAATGTAAGCTCGAACCATTTCCATCGGAGGAAAATTTCATGGCACCATAATGATTCTTAAGCGGACTGCCTTTGGTGATTTTATATTCAATCAATTCATTTTTTTTGTATGCTGTTACTGTTTCTTCTAAAGATGTAATGATGTACAGTTTCAAACTTCGTACGGAGCCAACTCCATATATTTCAGAATCTCCATCTTTTATGGTTTTAACTTTTAATGGAAAAAACCATGTTTCAAGGTTCTCATGTTTTTCGATGAAACTGAAAAGTTGATCTACCGAGAATGAAAAATTTTCTACGATACTAATGTGTTGCATATTGTTTTAATTTATTTGATTAACCAATTTTTTACAGCTTCATTAAATTCGTCTGCTTTGTCAACCATTACCCAATGGCCACAATCAAATGCCTGCACTTTATTAGCTGGATTCTCTTCTAGTTCTTTCATCCATTTTTCTGTTTGAAAAAAGAAAGGTTTTTTCAAAGCATAAGTATAAAAAAATGGAAAAGTAGGTTTTATCTGTTTGGTATTTTTTAAACCACCGTTTGAACCTAACCATCGCATGGCATAAGGCAAACCCATTCCTGCATGTATATTATCAAAATTACTTCTTGCTTTTAATCCTTTCGCCATGGTCTTATGAATAAAATCACTTTTTGCTAGCCAGCCTAATGCCAACGTTAATTGGTAAGAAAATACCATTAATTTTGCTTTTACACTTAGTGTTTTTTGGAAATCAGGAGAATTGGCATCACCAACATCAATTGCTACCATCTTTTCAATTCTTTCAGGATAGCGCATGGCGTATTCATATCCGAAAACACAACCCCAGTCGTGTACTAATAATATTGCTTTTGACGAAGGACATACAGCATCAACTATATTTTTTATAAGCTCTATAATATCAACTAATGTATATTTTCCATTATCACTTTTATCAAATCCTGGTAGTGTAAAGGTTACGCAGGTATAATCATTCTTTAAAAAATCAACTTGTTTTTGCCATATTTCATGCGTGTCTGGCCAGCCATGTATCATTACAATAACTGATTTTCCATCACCATTTAAATATACTTTCGTTCCTTGTACAGCTATAGTTCTTTCCATAAAAAATTATTGATTTTTGATTTTTTTGAGAAGAGTTTATATTAATTGTGTTTTAAAATCTTTCTTAAATTCAATGAAATAAAAATAAACAGATGCCATTACATTAATTACAAAAAATGTTAGCACCATAAAATGTCCATTATTAATAAACTCATTTAATCCAAACCAATTTTGTGTAGTGAAAACGATGCAAGCAACAATAATCAAATTAATACATTCGGTAGCAACACCTAGCAGTTTTTTATCCATTAAAGTGGTGAAAGAAAATATAGAATACAGCAAAAATAAACCATAATAGATATATTGAAAATTGTTTTGTAGGTTTTTAATATTAAAAAACATAAATGCCATTAAAACAAACATCACAATTAAATGTATTTGACTCCAAACATGAAATGATTTTGAGTATGTTGGATTGTATTTTTCAAAGCTATACACATCATTTTCTTTTAAATAAAAAACAGGATATTTTTCTTCCATATCTTTTGGTCGCCAGCCTGTTGGCATAAACCAAACTTTAATTTTATCAACCAATTTTTTAGTTCTAAATGTATCTTTTATAATCAACCAAATATGTTGCGTATTTATTAAAAAAGGATTCCAAGTTCTAACGGGTCTGCGAACACCATACACACAAGGCTCTGTTTCTAATTCTTCTTGAAAAGTGCCAAATAATTTGTCCCAAATAATAAAAATTTGAGCATAATTTTTATCCATATAAATAGCATTCATA
>JANNVS010000309.1:0-10890 GCA_031414515.1 Sphingobacteriales bacterium
TACAGCACTAGGTGCAAAAATTCCTAAAGGAGTTTTGTTAGTTGGACCTCCAGGAACTGGAAAAACATTGTTGGCAAAAGCAATGGCTGGCGAAGCACAAGTTCCCTTCTTTTCTATTTCAGGTTCTGATTTCGTAGAAATGTTTGTTGGTGTAGGTGCCTCACGTGTGCGCGATTTGTTTAAACAAGCAAGAGAAAAAGCACCTTGTATTATTTTCATTGATGAGATTGATGCTGTAGGTAGAGCACGTGGAAAAAACATGATGCAAAGCAACGACGAACGTGAAAGCACGCTAAATCAATTATTAGTAGAAATGGATGGTTTCAGTGGCGACAAAGGAATCATTATGTTGGCAGCAACCAACAGACCAGATGTATTAGATTCAGCCTTATTGCGACCAGGTCGTTTTGATAGACAAATTTCCATTGACAAACCTGACCAAATTGGAAGAGCACAAATTTTTAAAGTACATTTAAAAAAATTAACCAAATTAGGTCCAGATGTAACACCAGAAAAATTATCTTCATTAACACCAGGTTTTGCTGGTGCAGAAATTGCAAACGTTTGCAACGAAGCAGCCTTAGTAGCTGCACGTAAAGAAAAGACGCAAGTAGAAGTTGATGACTTTAACGAAGCCATTGACAGAAGCATTGGTGGTTTGGAAAAGAAAAACAAAATTATTTCTCCAAATGAAAAGAAAATTATTGCTTACCACGAAGCTGGTCACGCAGTTTGCGGTTGGTATTTAGAACACGCACATCCATTATTAAAAGTAACTATAATTCCACGTGGAATCGCAGCTTTAGGCTACGCACAATATTTGCCAAAGGAACAATATTTATACAGAACAGAACAATTGTTAGATGAAATTTGCATGACACTTGGTGGCAGAGCTGCAGAAGAAATTGTATTTGGAAAAATTTCTACAGGTGCACAAAACGATTTGCAACGCATCACACAATTAGCGTATGCAATGGTAACTGTATATGGTATGAATGAAAAAGTGGGAAATGTTTCGTTTTACGATCCACAACAAGATACAACGTTTACCAAACCATATTCTGATGACACGGCAAAAGTAATTGACGAAGAAGTACGCAAATTAATTGATACGGCTTATCAGCGTACTATAGCTTTACTAACTGAAAAACGCGAGCAATTAAATAAAATTGCTGAAGCATTATTGGCAAAAGAAATTATGTTTAAAGCAGATTTGGATGAGTTGATTGGTAAACGAACGTTTGATGAAGAACCATTACCAGTTGCAATTACTATTGATTAATATTTTAAAAAAATAAATTGTAAAATAGTCTTGTAAAAAACGAGACTATTTTTTTTGTACATTAGTATATGTCAAAACAAACGATTTATAAGATTTATGGAATTGCTTTATTGTTTACAACATTCAATTTGTTCATTTATATTTTCTTAAATCATTATTTTGACGGAAGCATCTGGCAAACGATGCGACAAAGCAAATCTGCATTGACAGCTGAATATTGTGAACTGGATAACAGTACACATTTTTTTCGTCAAACAATGAACACCTATTCTAATTTGGTGTATTTTTTTCTTGGAATGATTGTTATCTTAATTTCATTTTATGATAGAAAAAACAAAACGGAAAATCAAAATATCATTCAACAATTTCCATTGCTTTCATTTTTATTTGGTTGTTGTTTGGTTTATCTAAGCATAGGTAGCGCGTTCTTTCATGCTTCACTTACATGGTTTGGTCAGCGTGCAGATATGAACGGCACCTATAGTATTTGTGTTGTGTTACTTGGCATTTCAAGTTATAAATTATTTGTAAAAGCCAACTCAACAAAAAATTTTAAAAGTTTTCTTATTTGTTTTTTATTACTCATTATTATTACATTTTTGAAATTGCATTTACTTATTTCTAGTATTGTCTTGTTGCCATTATTAATTTTATCGACAACAATCCTTACATCAATAAATTATCTACAAAACAAAAATATCTTCAATATTCAGTTAGCAGTTTTAAGTTTATTGCTGATGATTGGTGCATTTGTATTGCGCACTTTAGATGTAGAAAAAATTGTGTGTGATCCAATCTCATTTTATCAAGGTCATGCGCTTTGGCATTGTTTTACAGGTATGAGTGCTTTTTTATTATATTGGTTTTATAGAACAGAAAAATCTTAATCTATTTACAATTACCTTTATCTTTTACTTTCTGGTAAAATGTTTCGTATTGAGGCAAGATATTTTTGATATCGAATTTTTGTGCCTGTGCAAATGCATTTTTTTTAAACTGCGCCAATTTTTCTTCGTCTTGCAATAACTCCATTGTGCGTTTTGCCATTCCATCTACATCACCAACATCTAATAAAAAACCGGTAACACCTTCAATATTTACTTCAGGAATTCCACCTGCATTACTTGATACTACAGGCACTTCGCAAGCCATGGCCTCCAATGCTGCCAAACCAAAACTTTCTGTTTCTGATGGCATTAAAAACACATCTGCAATGGCGAGCAATTCTTCCACTGCTTCTTGTTTGCCTAGAAAACGAACATCCATACTAGTACATAAACTGCGAGCCAAGACTTCTGCATTTTGACGTTCAGGTCCATCACCTATCATTAATAATTTAGATGGAATTTGTTTAGATACTTTACAGAAAATCTGAATGACATCTTCTACCCTTTTTACTTTTCTGAAATTGGATGTATGCACTAAAATCTTTTCGCCATTTGGTGCAATTGCTTTTTTAAAATGTTCTTTATTCGTTTTTTTGAATCGAGAAAAATCGATGAAATTTGGAATCACTTCAATTTCGTTTTTTATATCAAAATGTGCAAAGGTGTCTTGACGCAAACTTTCAGAAACAGCTGTCACGCCACATGATTGATTGATTGAATAAGTTACAACAGGTTCGTATGTTGGATCTTTGCCAACCAACGTAATATCTGTTCCGTGTAATGTAGTAATTACTGGCACGCTGATGCCTTTCTGCAATAAAATCTGTCGCGCCATAAACGCAGCAGATGCATGTGGAATGGCATAATGCACATGAAAAATATCTAGCTTTGCATTGATAGCAACATCTACTAATTTACTTGCTAATGCGGTTTCGTAAGGTGCATAATCAAACAATGGATAGTCGTTTAAACGCACTTCATGAAAGAAAATATTTTCGTTAAACGTATCTAATAAACGTGCTGGTTCTTTGTACGTAATAAAATGTACTTTATGTCCTTTCTGCGCCAAACCTTTTCCAAGTTCTGTAGCAATCACACCGCTACCACCAAATGTAGGATAACAAACAATTCCGATATTCATAACTTAGATATTCAGATGTAAAATGAAGTACAAATATAACAGAATTAGAATGAATAGGTTTTGGAAAATATCTGTACACTTTACAAGCGTCTGTTATTTTTGCCTTTGTTCTTATTGATTCGCAATTATTAATCTTAATGCGCAAGTAAAATCAGGTTGTGTTCTGAAATGACCATACTTTTTGTCCCAATTTCCAGATTTCAAATCGTCTGAAAGATTTTTTACTAATCTTTCTTCAACACCTTCAGGCAAGAAACTCCAAGCAGATTGCGACAAACGAACTTCTTTTTCTAAAAATGCTTCTGGTCTTCCATAAAACGCTTCCTGAAACCCATCTACACAATCTAATGGAATTGGAATCGATTTTATTTCGCAATTTCCGCCAAGTGCATTCACAATAAAATCTATCGTTGGATAACGTGCTTTTTCAACAGCAATTAATTCAGGAAAATAGTTTGCATTCCAAAAGCTATCTAACGCATCAGGATCAAAAGTCATAATTAAAATCTGATTCTTTGTAACACGTCGTAATTCTTTCAATCCTTTTTGCATATCAGGCCAATGATGTATGGTAACCATTGCCATAGATGCATCAAACGAATTATCATCAAACGGCAACGCATCTGCAGTACCAATAATTGCTGGTGTTTTACTATTAGACAATCGTTGAGAGCGCATTACTATCGATGGTTCAACTGCAACTACGTATTTATCGTCAGGTTCATAAGAGCCAGCACCTGCGCCAACATTTAGAACTGTTTTTGCATTGCTTAAAGCTTCATGAACGAAAGCTGCAATTCTTGAATCAGTTTGTCTGTGATTAGCATATTGCTGACCCAATTTATCGTAATTAAAAGCTGGATTTTTTATTTCCATTTAAGATTATTTCAATTGATCATTCGTCTTCAGACCACATTCTAAAAAAGAAATGTAATTATCTTTATTTTTAGAAAAATCGTAGGCAACAGGTTGGTTGAGTAATTGTTCTTTAGTGTTGATTAAAACGTACTGTGGTTGCGAATTTGTTTTAAAATGTTTTGCCTGAAAATCGCTCCACTTTTGTCCAACAGTTTTTACTTCTCTTTCTTTACCAGTTGCAGTTGATGTGTACCATTCTGTTTGTGGTAATTCTTTTCTATCATCTACATACAAAGAAATAATCACATACTTTTTTAAAGCATCTAATACCTTTTCATCGCTCCAAACATTGTCTTCTATCTTTCTGCAATTCACACAACCAAACCCTGTGAAGTCTAATAAAACAGGCATATTTTTTTCTTTTGCATAACGGATTCCTTCTTCATAATTTTTAAAATGAATAAACTGTTCTTCATTTTTTGATTTGAAATTATATGATGTTGGTGGAATTAATCCGCTGAAAAAGGTTGGTGTTTTGTAAGTAACCAGACTATACGCTAAGTAAATAGTAAATAATGACGTGAGAACACCTAATACTTTTACAATAGTCGTTGGTTTATTTTTAAAGAAAATGCCAAAACAATACAATGCCATTGCACCAAAAATTAAAATCCAAATAATCATAAATGGTTCGAAGCGCAAAATTGCCCAATTCATTGTCATATCAACCGTAGATAAAAATTTGAACGCCAACGCCAATTCTAAAAATCCTAAAATTACTTTTACTGTAGTAAGCCAGCCGCCAGATTTTGGCAGTGATTTCAACCATTGCGGAAACAAAGCAAATAAGGTGAATGGTAGTGCTAATGCTAATCCAAAACCGAACATGCCTAATGCTGGTTTTAAAGGAATATGATTAAATAAAGTAGGTCCACCACCAGTTGCTGCTTCTACTAATAAGGTGCCGATGATTGGTCCTGTGCAAGAGAATGAAACTAATGCCAGCGTAAACGCCATAAAAAAGATCCCGATGTTTCCGCCTTTGCTTGCCAAGCTGTCTGATTTATTTGCCCAAGAAGCAGGTAAGGTTATTTCATATAAACCAAAAAAAGATAACGCAAATGCTACAAACACAACGAAGAATAATAAATTAAACCAAATGTTGGTACTCATGGCATTGAGCGCATCTGAGCCAAAAATTCCAGTTATTAACAAACCCAATGAAACATAAATGATAATGATAGAAACACCATACAACAAAGCTTTTCTGATGCCTTCTTTTTTATCTTTTCCGCCTTTTGTGAAAAAGCTAACTGTAAGCGGAACCATAGGAAATACACATGGTGTAAGTAATGCAACTAAACCACCTAGAAATCCTAAAATAAAAACCAGCCAATAACTTTTGTCTTTGGTTTCTGCATTTACACTACATGCATTTTTTGCGGTTGACCAATCGAAGTTAATTGTTGAGTTGTTGAGTTGTTGAGTTGTTGAATGTGTGGTATCAATTGCTACCGTAGTATTTTTTATCGTATCAGAACTATTGACTACTGACTGCTGACCACTGATCACAGAAATAGCAAATTTTTCTGGACCAAATGGCATACAACCAAATTCATCTTTACAAACCATGCCATCAAACTCACCTTTTAGTATTGCTTTTGGATTTTTGAGTTTTACTTTTACAACATACGTAACATCGCCAATAAAGGAAGTAACATCAACGCCAAATAATTCATCAAACACTGTTTTCTTTTTTCCTATTTCTTCTACTTTTCCGATTAATTCTATGTCTTTATTTTTATCAAAGCGAAATTGCGTTGGCAATGGACCACCTTCTTTGGTAAATTGAGAATAGGTGTGCCAGTCATCTTCCAGATTGCAAATAAATTTTACTTTATATTCTGTTTCAGAAATTTTTTCCAGTTCGCTTTTCCAGGTAAGATGACTTTCAAATTGCGCATTTGAAATTAATGGAACAAAGAATAAGGAACAAAGAATAAGGAATTTTATCCATTGGACAGATTTCTTCGTTCCTCGCAATAACGACACTATTGACCATTGACTATTAAATATTGATTTATTATGCATTTACCAAATTCAATAAACTTTCAAATAATTTTCTGCCATCTGTATTTCCTAAAACTTCTTCTGATGATCGTTCAGGATGTGGCATCATACCAAATACATTTCTATTTTTATTGCAAATTCCTGCAATATTTTCAATAGAACCATTTGGATTGGATGCATCATTAATGTTTCCATCGACATCACAATATTTAAATAAAATCTGGTCGTTTTGTTTTAATTCGTTCAATGTTTTTTCATCAGCATAATATCTGCCTTCACCATGTGCAATTGGAATATTTAAAGATTCTTGTAAATCTAAATTTCTTGTTATTGCTGAATCATTAGTTTGTGGAATTAAGTATTGATTTTGACAAATAAATTTTTGATGATCGTTCATCAATAACGCGCCTGGCAACAAATGGCTTTCGCACAACACCTGAAAACCATTGCAAATTCCAAATACATAACCGCCATTGTTTGCATGCTCTATTACTTTTTCCATAATTGGCGACAAGCGCGCAATAGCGCCACAACGCAAATAATCGCCATAAGAAAAACCACCTGGTATCATAATGCAATCTTCTGTGGTTAAATCTTGCAGCAATGTATCTTTGTGCCACAAAATGCGTGTTTCGCATTGCATCACTTCTTTACAAACATGTATAATGTCTGCATCACAGTTAGAACCAGGAAAAACAACGATACCGAACTTCATAGAATTTGAGATTTATTAGATTTAGAAATGAGAAATAAGAAATGAGATATACAAATAATCTCAAATCTATATCTATCATCACTTATCTATATTTACGAAATTATTTAAAAATCCTTACAATATTGACTGTTAAAATTGTCAGTACAAAGATAGCATTCAGTATTTCACCGAGACGTTTTTTACGAATTCTTAACATAAGAAGAGCAAGAAAAATACTTACTGGAATAAATAATAATGAAAATACTGTTTCATCCTGATTTCCACTAAAAATAATAATGGCAATCATTCCAATAAAGAAGAAAATGAGCATATTTAAATTTTTTCTTCTTTTAAAGCCTGTCGAGTACATGATACCACGCAAACTAATAAAAGAAAATAGTAAATATCCAGCTGCTAGTGTAAAATTGATACTATTAAGTGCAGTAGCCTGAAAATGAAAGATTGATAGCGGAAAAATAAAAAATGATTTTATACTAATCTGAATGTTTGCAATGTAACTAATGCTAAATGCTATGTATATAGGAAAAAAAAGACCGAATAGAAGCATTAAATACTCGTTGAAACGAAACGGCTTAATTGCTAAAATGATCAGAAAAAGAAATGGAATAAAAATTACAAAATTTAGATTAAAGATGATCAGTATTCCTGCAAAAAAACCAGCATTAAAGCATTCTAATTTGGTGCTGTCTTTTGTAGTAATTGATAAAAATATTTGAAAAATTAATAGCAGGAAAAACCCTATTATAATGAACATATTGAATTCATTGAATTCTGGAATTAATGATGTGACCAAAGTATAATATAACGCAGGAATCATGCTGTTTACTTCATTATAATCTGCTTTATGAAATAAATAATTAAACCAAATTGCTTGAGTGAATAAACATACTTGTGCTACTAAAAAATTAAGTATAAAACTGTTAGAAATTAATATTCCGACTGAACCCCATAAATTATGAATATCGGATATGGGCAATATATTAAAAGCAAGAAGAATTGGAATCTTAAAAGCAATAAAAAAAAGAATAAATACCATGACCGTGACCGGCTGTTGAGATTTGAAATAAGAAAGCACTTTTTGTTTAAAATTTTACTATGTCTTGATTAATTTAATATTGAAACAGTACAAATTGAATTGTCCTTTTTTGTTCACTTGGAATAATAATTGTATGACCATCTAATTGTTTAGATTTTAATGGTACCATTACCAAATTTTGCTTTTCACTATTCAGTACACTTAATCGTTTAGTTAATCCATTTGGATTTATATTATATTCTACGAGGTTTCCTGTATTATAAAAATCTTCATTGTATATAAATTTTAAAACATTATCTGCCTCAAAAAAGGCAAACGACGAATAATAGCCATCATCATTTTCGGAAACCTGAGATTTTGGCATGGATTTCTGCCAGTCTAACGTACCATTACCATTGATAGAAAAAACACCAATGTCATAATAATTATACTGATCAATATATTTTACGGATGGCGTATATGGAGTCGCGTTATAATATCCTAAATTATTGGTGGTTACGCGTTCAGCCTTTGTAAACTTGAATTCACCTTCTGTGACTAACACAAAGCCTCCATCACTACGTGGAATGATTCGTTTAGGTCGAACAAGTGCAGCTTTTTCTTGCCAAGTCTTAAACTCATTCGTTTGTGATTTCTTTAAAATCTCATCACTGAACGGCATCTTGGAATTCAGTAAAACTGTATTGGTTCTGAAATCAATAATTTGATAAAAAATACCAATGTCGTTTTTATTTATGGTGTTTCTATAGCAAGCCGAAATATAAGCAATATCCCTTTTTGTACTAACTTCAGTAATCAAATTCTTAAATATATAATCCTTGTTTTGTATAACCTGTTCACTTGTTGTATTTGTAGTTCTATTAAACGTAAGGGTGGTATACTTTTCATAATTATAATCATCATTGTCACGTTCGTCACCAATCACAGCGATTACATTGCCATAGTTATTTATTTTAATTGACTTGAGTGAAATGTTTTCTGTATTCGGAACAGTAAATAAATTCCTATTTAAAACTCTTATTGTATCACTTAAAATAGAAAAGCGAACAAAATAAGAAGCTCTTGTTTTCAGCATACTAAATGTTATTATCTTGGATTTGTCAGGCGAAGTTTTTACATAAAATGCTTTGCCCTTTCCAATGCTAACTAAAGGTATGGAGTCTAATAAAATGGTTTCATTTGGAATCGTCAGTTTTTCATTTAATATTTTTAATTTATAATATTGATAGTACTCACCATTTGTTGTGTAAAAAACAAGAATACTTTTCTGTAACAATATAAAACTCTCTAAGGTGGCTGCCTTTCCTTTAAAAGGTAATTCTTTTCTATTGGCAATTTTTAATTTATCATCATACGTAACCAATTCACTTTCGTTGTTGCCAAAATAATGCACAATAATTCCTAAGTCATTTTTACCTATAATTTCATAATCCGAAAATCTACTGGCCACTTTGTCTGGAAAAGATTTAGTGATAGTTTGTGCTGAAGAGTAATTCGTTGAGAATAGTACGAATGAAATAAAGAAGTAATAAAATAAAGTAACAACAGAATTATACATTTCTTTAATTTTTATTTTCTCATTGCTGAATTCTTTCATTACTGAATTGCTTTTATTTTTTCTGTCTCGGGTCTAACGCATCTGTCAAACCTTCACCTATTAAGTTAAATAAGGTAACTGTCAAAAAGATAGCAATGCCTGGAAAAATGGCAACCCACAATTGTGATTTTCCACCTTGTGCTAGAGATAACAATTTTCCCCACGTTAATGTTTCTGGTGGTATTCCTAATCCAATGAACGATAAGAATGATTCTGTTAAAACTGCTGCTGCAATACCAAATGCAATAGTAATTAAAACTGGTGAAAGTGCATTTGGAATAGCGTGTTTTAATAAAATTCTCCATTTTGGATAGCCTAATGCTTCTGATGCTTCGATGTATTCTAAACTTCTTATTTTTAATAATTCTGCTCTTATGAAACGTGCAATTTCTGTCCATGATGTTAAACCAATAACAACCATTACCAAAAATATACTTGGCTTTGAAATGGCTACTACTGCTATTATTAAAAATAAACGTGGAATAGATACCAATACTTCTATCATTCGTTGTACGATGATATCAATTGGAATACTTGTTTTTTTATCGAGCAGTGGGATTTTCTTTACTACTCTTGAAAGAAGATAGCCGATAAATAAAGCTAAAATGAAAATGAAAATTCCTTTAATTATACCATGAAAAGCATTTGCATAAAAGAAACCAAGAAATGAAAAAATAATTCCCATTAATAAAGATGCTCTTGAAATTTGTATGCCTTTATCGCCAAAGAAACCAGCAAGCGAACCGAGTAAAATACCAATTAAACTAGCTATCGACATTGAAATTAAACCGATAATAAATGCAATACGTGTTCCGTGAATTAAGGCTGATAAAATATCGCGACCAATGCCTTCTGTGCCGAGCCAATGTCGCCAACGTGTAGATGGCACATCTTGATTTCCGAATGGTGAAACGAAACCAAAGTTTAAAATATCTTGAGATGTTGGTGAATATGGAATTGGTGTTCTTAATGCAAAATCAAATTTTGTATCTGTCCAGATAATATTATTTAATTCTGGTGGAAACTTACCTAGTTTTAATTTAACAGCATAGTCTTTAAAAATTGGAAAGTATGTTTTGCCTTGATATGTGCAAACGATTGGTTTTTCATTTGCTAAAAAATCAGCAAAGATGGCAATAAACAACATAAATACTACAATGTAAAAAGAATATAAAGCACGTTTATTCTGTTTAAATTGTCGTTTTACATACGACCAATAATCTTGTTTTTGTTCTATTTCCATCTTTATTTTTTATCAAATTTTATTCTTGGATCTACTACCGCATATAAAATATCTGCTACCA
>JANNVS010000310.1:0-2988 GCA_031414515.1 Sphingobacteriales bacterium
ATTAATAAAGAAGAATTAGAACAAAATAAAAATCAAATAGTACAAACACTATCACATTATAATATTGGAATTGAAAAAATAAAAGCGACTGTTGGACCAACTGTAACATTATATGAAATTGTTCCTGATAAAGGAGTGCGTATTTCAAAAATAAAAAACCTCGAAGATGATATAGCTTTGAGTTTGTCAGCACTAGGTATTCGAATTATTGCACCAATACCAGGAAGAGGAACTATAGGTATAGAAGTTCCAAACGTGAAGAAGAGTATTGTATCAATGAAATCTTTGCTTTCAGGAGAAAAATTTCAAAAATCAGATATGGATTTGCCTATTGCACTCGGAAAAACCATTTCTAATGAAGATTTTGTGGTGGATTTAGCAAAAATGCCACATTTATTAATGGCTGGTGCAACTGGTCAGGGAAAATCAGTCGGACTAAATGCAATTTTAGTTTCTTTACTATATAAAAAACATCCTTCTGAGTTGAAATTTGTACTAGTCGACCCTAAAAAAGTAGAATTAAATTTATATAAACTGATAGAAAACCATTATCTGGCAAAATTACCAAATGAAGAAGAAGCTATCATCACTGATAATAAAAAAGTTATTTATACCTTGAATGCTTTATGTATTGAGATGGATTCACGCTATGAATTATTAAAAGTGGCTGGTGTTCGCCATATTAAAGAATATAACCAGAAATTTTTAAACCGTCAATTAAATCAAAATAATGGACATCGATTTTTGCCATATATAGTTTTAATTGTTGATGAATTTGCTGACTTGATGATGACTGCTGGTAAAGAAGTAGAAGCTCCAATATCAAGATTAGCACAACTAGCTCGTGCTATCGGTATACATTTGGTAATCGCTACGCAACGGCCATCTGTAAATATTATAACAGGAACAATAAAAGCAAATTTTCCCGGAAGAATTGCTTTTAAAGTTACTGCAAAAGTTGACTCACGTACAATTTTAGATGCAAGTGGCGCAGACCAACTGATTGGACGAGGTGATATGCTATTGTCTCAAGGCGGTGAACTTACACGTTTACAGTGTCCTTTTGTAGATACTCCAGAAGTAGAACATATTGCCAAATTTATTGGAGACCAAAAAGGTTTTCCTACACCATATGAATTACCAGAATATATTGACCCAAAAGAAACATCTAATAGTGATAGAATGATAGACTTTGGCGATCGTGATGAATTATTTAAGGAAGCTGCCAGATTAATAGTTAGAAATCAAATAGGTTCTACTTCATTAATACAACGAAAATTAGCTTTAGGCTATGCACGCTCTGGAAGATTAATGGACCAATTAGAAGCAGTAAGCATCGTCGGTCCAAACCTTGGTAGCAAAGCAAGAGAAGTGTATGTTAAAACTGATGAAGAATTGGAACGAATTTTGCATGAACTTGGTGAACAATAAAGAATTGACGTTTTTTTTATTAGTAAACAGAATTTTCTGTTTACTTTACAGGATTAACTAAGTAAATTCAATAAAACACCATCATTAAATATGACTCAGCTATTTTCCTTTCTAATCTTCTTTTTATCCATTTTTGCCAATGATGCTGATAAGCAATTGAACGATTCAAAGGCAAAGTCATTATTAGATGCAGTAAGCAAAACGTATAAAAACTTTTCATCAATTCAGGCAGATTTTTCTTTAGCTACAGTTAATCCTATTCAAAATAAAACCTCAACAAAAACTGGAACTGTTTATCTTAAGGGTGAAAAGTATAAACTCTGTATGGCAAATCAGGAAATTTATTGTGATAAGCAGAGTGTTTGGACATACTTGAAAGATATAAATGAAGTCCAGATTAATGATTTTGAAGCAAACAAAGAAGATATCACACCATCAAATATGTTCACAATCTACCAAAATGATTTTAATTATATGATGAATGGCGAAGAGGTAATAGATAAAACAAATTGTTCTATTGTAGACTTGATGCCAAAAAACAAAAATAAACCCTTTTTTAAAGTTCGTATATGGATAGACAAAAATGTGAAATATATTAAGCGCATGAAAGTATTTGATAAAAATGGAAATTTATACATCTATACTGTAACCTCTTTTAATTCTAAAGCAAATTTAGAAGATGCTTATTTTAAGTTTGATGCAACTAAACATTCAGGTGTTCATGTGGAAGATTTAAGAATGTAGAAATATTTCAAATATTTAGCAATAATTTTCTTCAATCCTGAATCTAATTTTAGTCTTATTTTCTATAGAAATTTGTAAATTTACACATGAGTTTTAAAACAAAATTCCTGAATGTATTCAGACGCATCAGTCAAATATCATTAATAGAAAGAATTTTAGTCGATAAAATTAAAAATGGAAATCGTATTTCCAAAAAATTAATTGCCGCAAATAATATGTACCCAAAAAGTACGTTTAGAAATTGTAACAGACAAAATATTAATTACAGACTAGATATTAGTGACTACATGGAACATGCTATCTATTTTGGTATTAATGAAGGTGTTGATTTTGATAGAAGAATATTATACTCAATTGTTAAAGAAAATTTTATCTGCTTTGATATTGGTGCAAATATTGGAGAAACAACTTTAAACTTTGCAAAACTTGCTAAGAATGGAAAAGTATATAGCTTTGAACCTGTTCCATTTTTATTTGAAAGATTAAAAATAAATACAGATTTAAATATATTTAAGAATATCTTTTTAAATAATCTGGCGGTTTCAGATAAAAAAGAAGAATTATATTTTGATAAACCAAATAATAATAATAGTTCTGGTATCTCATTAAATAAACATAAATCCACAGCATCTTCTTTAGTACATTCTACGACTATTGATTCCTTTGCAGAAGAAAATAATATTGAAAATATTGACTTTATAAAGATAGATGTAGAAGGATTCGAAAATTTTGTTATCAACGGTGGTATTAATGCATTAAAAAAAATGAAACCAATCTTATTTATTGAGATTGACAATAATAATTTACAAAAAA
>JANNVS010000311.1:0-5451 GCA_031414515.1 Sphingobacteriales bacterium
CTACAATTTTTATATAATCTGCTTTTGAAGTAACGCCAGCTCTATAGCAAACATAATCGTCGTAATAACTTGTTACACCTTCAAAAAACCATAATAATTCAGTATAATTTTCTGCATTATAATTAAAAGGAATTAATGACTTTGGACGAATACGTTTTATGTTCCATAAATGGAAATATTCGTGTGCTAACAAACTTATCGCACGCTGATAATTTTCAGTATCATAACTCCAACGAGTAATGTGATTAACGGATGAATGTAAATGCTCTAAGCCACCAAAACTATTATCTGTATTATGAATGATAAATACATAATTTTCACAAGGATGTTGCCCAAAAATGTCAGTTTCGACTTCAATGATATTCTTTAAATCTGCAATTAATTTCTCTGTGTTACAATTGCTTTCTCCATAAATAGCTAACTCATGTGATACATTTCCAGCATCAAAAAAATAAGAAATATGATTTCCAATCTCAATTGGTGAATCAATTAATTCATCTAAATTATTAGCAAATAGAATCCACTTGTTATTCTCCCTTTGAGTTAATGAAGTCGAAATATTCTTCCAATGTTTGTTCGGAATTATTTCAACTTCACTACCGACATTTTCAAAACCATCTACATATAAATAGGTTGGTGCGCCATTTATCAATGCATGGCTATCATCAACAAAATTTGTACGAACAGAATATTCAAAACAATAGGTTCTGTATTTAATTGTAATTTCATTAATAGAATCAGTGACTACCTTCCAGGTATTCTTGTCCTTTTTCTCTAATCGTTTGGGTTCTTGATTCTTGATTCTTGATTCTACAAAATCAATATTCTTCTGAAATTCTCGCATTAAATAACTTCCAGGAGTCCAGGTTGCCATTTTTAATAATAATTCTGATTTTGTTATATCAGAGATGTACATTGTAACTTCAATATAATGTGTGTGCGGTTCAGGAAAGGAAAGTGTATATCTTATATTCATTTTTTTCTTTGAGAACTTTGTGTAAATTATTTGTGTGCTTTGTAGTTATAAAATTACAATAAATCCTTCACCAAATGTAAAATACCAAAAGGTACTAAGCAAGATAAAAATACAAACAAGTATAGTATAACTGTTCGTTTCGGTGAATGAAATTCTACCAATTCATTTCCAAAAGAAAGATTATCCAGCATCCACAACAATGTATAGGTTAGATTACACAATAGAGCATAAATAATTCCAACAGCAATAGACGTAAAAAAGAATGTTGCATCAAACGGCGAACCTTTTTTAATGTATAGATTCAAATCCAAAATAATTAAAAACCCAATTATACCAACTGTAATATTGTATTTTAATCTGCGCATTTCCCACCATGTTTTGGCAGGTATTTGTATGGATGTTGCTATTTCATTATTCATATTGCTAATTCAATTTTGTTTTTTAACACTACAAAAAATCCTTTAATGATTTATGGTATTTGTTCTATCTTTGTAAGGTAAAAATACTAAATATGAGCGGTTTATCATCACAACAAATTATTGCCTTGGAAGAAAAGTACGGTGCGCATAATTATCATCCGTTACCTGTTGTTTTAGCGAAAGGAAAAGGTGTACACGTTTGGGACGTAGAAGGTAAACAATATTTAGATTTTTTATCATCTTACTCAGCTGTTAATCAAGGGCACTGCCATCCAAGAATTGTAAAAGCAATGCAGCAACAAGCAGAAATATTGACGTTGACTTCGCGCGCATTTCATAGCAACTTATTAGGCGTGTATATGGAATACATTACTAATCTTTTAGGATACGATAAAGTATTGCCAATGAATACTGGTGTGGAAGCATGTGAAACAGCTTTTAAATTAGCACGTCGTTGGAGCTATGATATAAAAGGTGTTGAAAAAAACAAAGCAATTATTATAGTTTGTGATAATAATTTTTGGGGTCGTTCTATTGCTGCTATTTCATCTTCAACAGATCCATCTTCTTATAGTGGTTTTGGCCCGTTTGTACCAGGTATTGTAAAAATTCCATACAATGATATTGCTGCTTTGGAAGTAGCATTGCAAGACAAAAACGTAGCAGCATTTATGGCAGAACCAATACAAGGCGAAGCTGGTGTGGTGGTGCCTGATGAAGGTTATTTAACAAAAGTAAGTGCCTTGTGTACAAAGTATAATGTGTTATTTATTGCTGATGAAGTACAAACAGGAATTGCACGTACAGGAGAAATGATGGCATGTGATCATGAAGATATAAAACCAGATATTTTAGTATTAGGAAAAGCATTAAGCGGCGGCACAATGCCGGTAAGCGCAGTTTTATCTAGTGATGAAATTATGTTGTGTATTAAACCAGGTGAGCACGGTTCTACGTTTGGTGGAAATCCATTAGCATGTGCAGTTGCAATGGAATCATTAAAAGTAATTGTAGAAGAAAAATTAGCTGTGAACGCAAGCAGTATGGGCGAAGTTTTTAGAACAGAATTACGCAATCTAAATCATCCAATTATTGATTTGGTTAGAGGAAAAGGATTACTAAATGCAATGGTTATAAAAACAGGTGAAGAAACAGAACATAACTGGAATACAGACGGTGAATTAGCCTGGAATTTATGTTTGAAAATGCGCGATAATGGTTTGTTAGCAAAACCAACACATGGAAATATTATCCGTTTTGCGCCACCACTAGTTATAAATGAAGAACAGATAAAAGAAGCGGTTAATATTATCAAGATATCAATTGAGCAGATTATTACAGTTCCTGCTTAAAATAGTATATATTTCAAATTCTTTTTATTGACATATGTCAATGCTAAGGTGTTTTTTTTTGGAAAAATGTTTTTTTAGAATTATTTAACATATGTTTGCATATTCTAAAAACTCAATTAAGATGCTGAAAACACCCAACTGTACTCAAGCAATCGTCAATATTGCTACCAAAAGGATTGAAAAAAATCATTTGGAATTGACACCCAAAAACCAAAACTTACACAAAAACAGATGGAACAAGTTATACTTGCATTTTCCATTATTGCTTTGTATGTTATTATCAGGTTTAGTCTTTGGACACGAAAAATATAGTAGTGTAAAGATATACTTACCTGAAAACATTGTAGAACGTAATAATCTTCTGGGATTATTAGAAATTGACCATTTTCAAGAAAAGAATGGTACAATAGTCACACAACTTGATGACATGTCTTTATTGAAATTGAAGTCATTTAGGTGTAAATATGAAGTTATTTCAAAAGATGCCGTTGCAGAATTAGAAGCACAAAATAAGATTTACTACAATAGTTTTTCAAAAGAAAATGCAAATTCAAATAATAGGATAGGATTCGAGCAAAGCGGACAAACAGTCTCAAATATTATAACAACACCATCCGCCTTTCAAGTGAAACCAACTTTAGGAGGTTATTATAGTTTTGCTGAAATGAATACAGCTATGGATAATTTAGTAGCAGCCTATCCAACAATAGCACAAAAATTTTCCATTGGAACTACAATAGAAGGTAGAGAAATATGGTGTATCAAAATATCAGATAATGTAAGTACAGACGAGACAAATGAACCAGAAGTTTTGTTCATGGGTTTACACCATGCACGTGAAGCTATTGGGGGAGCAAGTATGATTTTCTTAATGCAATACCTATGTGAAAATTATGCTACCGATACAAAAATTAGTGGCTTAGTAAATAATCGGGAATTCTTTATTATAGCATGTGTAAATCCAGATGGTTGGGAATATAATAGAACAACCAATCCAAATGGTGGTGGACAATGGAGAAAGAACAGACGAAATAATGGAGACGGCACATTTGGCGTAGACCTAAATAGAAATTGGGGTGTTGACTGGGCAAATTGCAGCGGAGCTATTGGAGCACCAAATTGTGGATCTGGTATTGGATCTTCTGAAGTATATTGGGGTGCATCTGCATTCTCGGAACCAGAAACTATGAATTTAAAAAGTTTTATTCAATCTAGGCATTTTGCAGTTTGTTTAGATCAACATTCTGTAGGGCCATATTATAGTATACCTTATGGAAGATTGTACAGAACACTTAATCCATTAGATAATCAGATTTATACACAAATGACTTCCATAATGGGAAAATATAATGGAATGAGATATGGTAATTCTTACCAAACACTTGGATATGAAATTGGTGGAGCCATAAAAGATTGGTTACTAATTGGAGATTCATTAAATCTAAATGTTGGAAAAATATATGGCATGACAAGTGAAGGTAGTAATGGTTCATCAGGTATTACTTTTTGGCCTATTGCTTCAGAAATAATTACTTTATGTAAAGGAATGATTTATCAAGACCTTCAAATTGCCAATTCTGCTGGTTCTTATGTCGATTTCCAAGATTTAGGAAAAATAAATATTCAATCTCTGAATGGAAAATTCTATTTTAATGCGAGAAGGATTGGGTTAGAAGATAAGCCAGTTACAATAACTGTACTTCCAATCCAAAATATTACCTCAGTGGGTTCTCCAATTACGATTGCAAGCCTTCCAAATTTTAATAGTACATATAATGACAGCATTTCTTATGTTTTGCCTGGTACGTTGACAAATGGTAAAACCATAAAATTTATTTGGAAAATTGAAACAGGCGGAAATATCTATTATGATACGGTTTCAAATGTTTATAATCCAACAGTTTTATTTACAGACAACATGGAAACAGGAGTTGTAACTACAAAATGGACAGTAAGCAGTGGTTGGAATTATACTACTGATGCATTTTATTCAGGAAGTAAATCATTAGCAGAATCTCCATCTGGTGCTAACTATACAAATAATTTAACTAGCACTCTAACTAGCAAAACGAACTTAAATTTAACTTCTTCAAAAACAGCCTTTATTAGTTTTTGGGTAAAACACAGAGCTGAAAATTTTCATGATAAGTTGCAGGTTCAAGTGTCTACCAACGGAACTACTTGGGTTGCAGTATCTGGAGTTACAACAATTAGAGAACCTGGTACAAATGATGGAAGTTCTATTAATGGCATTGCATCTTTAACAGGAATAAGAGAAAATTGGAGCAGAGAAATAATTGATCTAAAAAATTATCTCGGCACCAAAAATTTGCGATTTAGATTCCAATTTACCTCAGATGGATCCAATGCTTATTTTTATGGTGTAGATCAGGGATTTAATATTGATGACATTATTGCTATTTCATCTACTGTATTGCCGAATTCATTGTTAGCACAAAATCCTGTGAGCTTACAAGGAAAAAATGCAGAAACAAAAAACGTTTTACAGTTATCAATTGCTGATGAAACGGATGCAAGAAAATATATGTTAGAAAGAAGTACAAATGGCGTAGACTATGTTGCTATCGATGTAGAAAAAAATAGCGAGTATATTTTTACTGATTACCATCCGTACCAAGGTGAAAACTTATATAGAGTGAAAATTGAAAATGTAGATGGCTCATTCAAATACACCAATTTGGTT
>JANNVS010000312.1:0-1614 GCA_031414515.1 Sphingobacteriales bacterium
ATTCATTAATTTAGAATAAATCCACATTTATGAAAAAAATTCTTTTTATTTTATGTATTTCTGTTGCTATTTCTGGTTGTATTCCTACAGGCACAAATCCTACAATAAAAACCAATGATTTAAGCTTAAATTTATCAAAAATAGCTATTGGTTCTTGTTGCAATCAAGGATTAAATATGTCCATTTTTAGAGCTATTAAAAATTCAAATGCTCAATTGTATATAGCAATGGGCGATAATATGTATGCAGATAATATAATAAGTAATCCAGATTATCCAGCTTGGATTCAAGCTCAATACGATTTATTAAATAATAACTACGACTTTAAGACATTAAGAGCTGCTGTACCTTGTATTGGAACTTGGGATGATCATGATTATGGTTCTAATAATGCAGGTGTTGAATTTCCATGGAAACTCCAATCCAAAGATAAATTCATGCAATTTTGGCAAATTCCATCAACACACGATATAAGAACACATGATGGTGTTTATACTTCATATTTGTATGGTGATGCCGATCATAGAGTACAAGTTATTATGTTGGATTGCAGAAGCTTCTTAGATGTAATTTCATCAGAACCAATTACACCAACTAACGATGCTTCAAAAAGTGTTTTAGGTGCAACACAATGGGCTTGGTTGAAAACTGAATTAGAAAAACCGGCTACGATCAGAATTGTTGTTTCTAGTTCTCAAATGTGTATTGAGAATAATGGTTGGGAAGGCTGGCCAAACTATCCTTTAGAACTAGAAAAATTCTTTCAAACAGTTAAAGACGCAAATGCAGAAGGTGTTTTCGTAGTAAGCGGTGACGTACACTATTCCGAATTTAACAAACGAACACCAGTTGGGCAATATCCTATTTATGATTTTACATCAAGTGGTCTTACTCATATTGAAGGTGTTGCTAGACCAAGTCAATACAGAATTGGTGAAGTATACAGAGCTTTTAATTTTGGTATGATAAATATTGACTGGAATGCTTCACCCATTTCTATTAAATTAGATATTTGTGATAATAATGGTATTGTTAGACAACAACAAACAATTTCTTTAGATGAATTAAAATTCTAATATCTTAAATATATTTAATAAAAAACCGATACAATTAGTATCGGTTTTTTTATTTCCAAATAAATTTTATCTTTGCCAGCGTAAAAATATAGATTTGATAATGAATAAGTTAGGTTATTGTGTAATATTAACCTTGTCACATAAACTAATATATTGCATTCTTTGTTATCTATTTTTAATTTAATTTCACAAAACAATACACACAAATGAAATATTCTATTGATAAAAAAGCGGAAGAATTCTTATTTAAATATTTAAATAATGCGTCTCCAACAGGGTTTGAATCTGAAGGACAAAAAATATGGCTTGATTACCTAAAACCATTTATCGATGAATACCATGTGGACCATTATGGAACTGTATATGGTGTTATTAATCCAGAAGCACCATTTAAGGTTGTTATAGAAGCACATGCTGATGAAATTTCATGGTTTGTAAGCTATATTGGCGATGATGGAATGATTAATGTAATTCGTAATGGTGGTTCAGATCATATGATTGCACCATCTATGCGTGTAAATATTCATACAAAAAAAGG
>JANNVS010000313.1:0-8646 GCA_031414515.1 Sphingobacteriales bacterium
CGCGTGCAGCAAAGTTTTCATCAACTAACATTCGAAGTAATACTTCACCTTCTTTTATTTTATTTTCCATAAATGCTACTGCACAAATAGCATAATTTAATTCAATTGTTGACTTACAAACTTCTGCGCCTTTTATTAAAATGTCACGTGCTGTTTCAGTATCACCACTTATAGCCATAATTTTTGCTAATATAAAATAGGCCTCATGTCTTTTTATAAAAATATCTATCGCTGTTTCACACGCATCAATGGAAACTTCAGTTTCGCCAATTTCTAAAGCTGCTTCGGCCATTGCAAGACAAAAGTCATATTGTTCTTTTTCTAGTTCATTAGCTTTTTGAAACGATTTATAGGCTTGTTCCCAAAGTCCTTCATGTTTATACGTTTCGCCAATTCTAAAATAGGCATCTGATAAAGATGGATTATCATGTACGGCTTTGCGATAACAATAGCGCGCCATTTTCATATCGCCTAAAGCTTCGTGGCATTTACCTTGTAGAAAATAAATTTCATCATCTGCTTCAAACAAATCGCACATTTCTTTTATAACAGAAAGTGATTTATTAAATTCTTCTTTTTTAAAATGTAATTCAGCGATATCTTGATATACGAAATCAGCATCTTCATTAATCGCTAAAACATATTCAAAGGCATTAATTGCATTTTCATACTCATCAATTCCTCGATATGAACATGCCAAATTATACCAAGCAAATTCGTTGTATGGATTAATATCTATCAATAATTTATGAAACGGAATACTTTCTTCGTATTTGTCAGTAATTTCAATACAATAATTGAATCTATTCAGCGCTTCTTCGTTATTTGAATCAACTTTTAAACATGCTATTAAACAATCATATACTTCAAAATATTTTTCCCAATCTTCATATACATCACATAGTTGCAAATAAATATCTGTTAGATCATCTTCTTCTGCTGTTTCAATTAGCTTTAATAAAATTTCAACTGATTCTTTATAACGAGATTGGAAAGCATATATTTCAGATCTTAATAAAAAGATTCCTAATTCTGAACTGTCATAAATTTCTGCTTCTTCAAGCATCTCCAATGATAAATCAAGCTGCTTTAATTCAAAATAAACCTGTGCTTTCTTTATTAATAGAACAGAAGAATACGGATGCTGCAAGAGCGATTTCTCAACGGCATCCATAGCGAATTCAAATTGTCCTTTTTCTTCATAGTATTCAATGATTGCTTCATAATCATCCTGGTCAAAAAAAGGAGCATGTACATTCCTAAGTGATTGCTCATATTGCGCAACTAATTCCAAAACATTTATTTGGTCTTCATTCTCGTTGTCAAAATCGAAATTACTCATAGGCTTTAGTTTTATAGAATATGTGTATCACTATTTTCTCCTTTTGCTTTTTTGTTTTTTAGTTTAAAAACAGAACATCCAATTATTGCTTTCCATTTGCTATGCTCTAATTAGTATGGTTATTTCAAAGTTAATACTTAATATTGTAATATAAATTAAGACAAAAATTAATTTTAAAATATGAAATCCACTTCGATAGTTATTAACATTTTGGTATTACTAATATATTCTTCTGTTTATGCTCAAGATTCTTTAACTAATAACAATAATATATCGAAGGAAGTTCATTATAAAAAACTAAATATAGCTCAGCAGAAATATTTACATTGGATTGATAAAAAAAATAGAGAATTTCCCTTTGGTGTACCAGCAATTGCTTATAATAAATATGATGGTGTACAAGTTGGTGCTGCTTTCATCAATTTAAAACAACCTGTAAAGCATGTAGATTTCACAGCAACTTTATTATATGGTACCAAATCAAAAAAAGTAAGTGGCACAGCAAATGTTGATTATTACGCACGACCGAAAAAAGGTGTAGTTTCATTGATAAAACCTGGTATAAATTTTAAATCTTTCACATACTACGATTTTGTAAAACCATTAAAATATTACGCTATTGCGCCAGAAGTTTTAGTACAGTTTAATCATCGTACAGAAAAATTAGAGAAGTTAGAACATCTTTTGCTGTTTAGAAATCATGTTGTTTTACAAAGAGATTTAACGATTGATGGCAGCAATTTAAAAGATACAGTTACGCGTTTTTATGCAAATATTTTGCGTTATACTTTTAAAAGAAACGATAAAAACTTTCCTTTTTCTGCCACACTTTCTTTTGAACAAACTAAAAATTTTTTAAAAACTTATTTTGAAGCCAACTCGTTTATTCGTTATCAATTAAAAGATTACTATACAGGTATTCACTTGCGCATGTTTGTTGGTGGATTTTTATGGCGTAGTAACGATTTTAGGTTCAGATTATATCCTGATGTTGGATTTAACTTAAATGGCAAACGCGGTGAGCAAGATTATTTGTTTAATGATTTATATGTTGGCAGAAATGAGCAGCAAAATTTTGCAGGAAGACAAATAACAAAAACAGATGGCTTCTTTAAAATGAGTACACCTTTTAATAGTATTGAAACTGGACAAACGGCAGATTGGTTGATGGCATTTAATTTAAAAATCGACTTTCCAATTAAATATGTACCGCTAAAATTATTCTTAGATTTAGGTTATTCTTATGACAATAATTTGAATCCAAATAATTTTTTACCTGTAAAAGGATTTCAGTATGATGGTGGTTTTATGTTTAGTTTTTTTGAAGAAGGTTTTGAAATTTACTTTCCTTTATTTTATAGTAAAGAATTTAAATCCTATTATAAATCTAACGCGCCAAAATTTGGTCAGCGCATTTCTTTCTTGTTAGATTTACACAAATTAGAATTGCACAAAAAAATACGTGATATGAAATTTTGATATCCAGTTATTTCCTACCTATTGGAAACGTCATGCAATGCGGTCCACCACGAGCACGTGACAACTCTGCAGATGGAATCGTGATAATCGTTTTACTCAAATCATTTAACGCATGTTTCTCAGACAATAAATTATTTGCTGAAACTATAGTAAAACCTTGATCTTTAAAGGCGCTTAATGTTTTTAAATTACGTTCATAGCAATAAGCAACACCAGCTTTTACTGTTACAAAATTACAACCGTCTGTCCATTGTTCGCGCTGTGCAAATGGTGAAATTCCATTGCCACAGGAAATAAAATTCATTCCTGGATATATTTCTTTTATCAAATCTTTTAAAGTTGGATGCAAGATTGCACGCGCATTATCTTTTGCATACGTAATGATATCAACTTTATCATTTTTTTCAAACATCAATGGCGCAAACCCAACGCAAGTATCTTCATCGATGATTGTAAAGATGGTATCTAAGTGCATGCAATAACGTTCTGAAGGCAACTCAACAATCGTTATAAAGTCGACTACATCGTTATCGAACAAATAAGTTTTCAATTCAAAAATAGCATCTAACGATGTGCGTTCACTTTCGCCGATTAATAAATGCCTTGGATGCACTAACATAATATCACCACCTTCTATCGAAATTCCTGAATCTTCTTCTAAATTTTCATCAATACAAAAATCAAATGTTTTATCTTTAAAAGAATCAAATATTGGATGATATTTTACGATAAATTTAGTAAGAAAATTTTCTCTTTTTCGCGCACTTTTATTGGCTTTACAAACTACTAAATAATCGTTTATCACACAACCAATATCACGCGTAAAGACTAGATTTGGCAAAGGTTTTATAATGCTTTCATCCGTAACAGGATGAACACCTGAAATTAAAGTTGCTGCCAAATATTCAGGTTCAATTTGTTTTAGCAATTCGTACTTACCTAAACTCAAATCTTCCTTATCATAAATATATTCCAACAATTCATTTCTCACATTTTCATCTGTTAAAATATCTTGTAATAATTGCTGAATGTCGCATACATTTTCATCACCTAAAAGCATACGCAATGTTTGTGTAAATTCACGATGTTCTTCAATCATTCTTGGCAAAAAAACAATATCATCGTACAATAATTCTTCAGCAATTTCAGGCGAAACATGATCGATTCCATTATCTGGTTCGTGAACAATTACTTTAGTTAAGGTTTGTATTTCGGAATTAATCATAAGGTGATTTGTTATTAGTGATTAGTTATTAGTAAATATTTATTTACAATAACTGATTTTGCAAAAGTACAAAAAGAAATTTTATTCAGAAAAGTGAACTAAATTACATTCTAAGTTTACAAACCATTCTCACCGGTTGATGGTCGGAAAATTCAAAATCCATTGATTGACCTTTTACTTCAAGCAATTCAACGTTTGGTGATAATAAATAGAAATCAATTACAGTTGTGTATGTTTTACCTGTTTGATACGGTGCATCTACTTTTCTGTTCGTTGGTGTATTTCCATCAAAAGCAAATGTCCAGTCTTTATCAGCAAAATCTGCTGGTATCGGCATTTCTTCATAATCACTTTTTTCTTTCAATGGTTTATAGCCTGGCGGAATTTGATTCCAGTCGCCACCAACTACCACATAATTGCCTTTTGCATATTCATCTACAATATACTTTTTGAAATATTTCATTTCCTGTTTTTTCAATTCACCACCATCATACGCAGAATTATGTGTATTGATTAAAATAAGTTGCTTGCCATTTTTCAAATTAAAATGATGTTTTACAAAACATCTGTCTAAAAAGAACAAACCTTTTGGCCACGAAAAATTACTTGGAAATGCAAATTTAACTGGTGTTTCAGCAAAATCATATTTAGCAAAAGTTGCAACACCACCAACAACTTTTCCCATAGGTTTAAAAATTGGCATCGGTACAAATCGTACATCGTAATTTTTTCCAAATGCATAATTAAAATCACCTAAAACTTTTTGTGCGCCTTCAACCTGATCAGTACTAAAACTTCGTTTAGAGTTTCTGTCAATTTCTTGTATATTGATAAAATCAGCATCTTCACGCCATTTTTTTAAAGTATTTAAAAAACCTTCATAGTTTTTTGCATTCCATTCTTTTGTTGGCATTACATCAATTCCATACGGATAGATATTTTGTTTTACAAAACCTTTTGCATCAAAAAAGAAACTCGATTCTTTTCCTAATCCACAATAACCAATATTCCAGTTATAAAAAACAAAAGTATCTTTTTCAATTGCTTTTTTAAATTGTTGAACCGTTTCTGCCTTTTCTTCAGCAGCAGGTTTGTAATCGGTAAACTGAGCGTGTAGTATCGCTCCTAGTAAATAAATGAGAAAGAAAAGCAAGAGCAATAAAAGTATTTTGATAAATAGCATGATTCTTTTTTTCATTTCAGTTATTTTGTGAATGAATTTTAGTTAAATTTAGCTTTATTTTCTAATATTAAAACATACAAATGAAAAACACCATATTAAATTGGAAATCGAATGATGGTTTAGATATTTTTGGTCAAAAATGGGAAAGCGAAACAGCTGTGCCAAAAGCAGTGATTTGTTTTGTGCATGGTTTTGGCGAACACAGTTCTCGTTACGAACATGTAGCACAATTTTTTACCGATAATAACTACGCAGTTATTGCGTATGATGCACGTGGACACGGCAAATCAGAAGGCAAAAGAGGTCATTTTGTATCTTACGATGAATTTTTGAATGACGTAGATAATTTATTAAAACAAGCAGAAAGTAACTTTCCAAATCTTCCAAAAATAATATACGGTCACAGTATGGGTGGACAAGTTGTAGCAAATTTTGCTATTAAACGAAATCCAAAAGTGGCTGGAATTATCTTGTCTTCGCCATTTTTCCAACCAGGATTTGCACCACCAGCCATCAAATTAGCAGCTGGAAGATTGATGCGAAACCTTATTCCATCATTTTCTTTGCCATCTGGGTTAGATGTAAATGCGATTTCTCGAGACAAAGAAGTAGTGAAAAAATACTCAAATGATCCTTTGGTTTTCGATAGTATTTCATCAAAAATGGGAATTGAATTAATTGAATTTGGGCTAGAAGCTGTTCAAAATGCATCAAAATTAAAGTTACCAACACTTTTGTTTCATGGGTCGGCTGATCAGCTTACTTCTTTTGATGAAAGTAAGAAGTTTGTTGCTAATGCAGGTGACAATGTGTCTTTTATAGGTTATGAAGGTCTTTTTCATGAATGTCATAATGAACCTGAAAAGGTAGAAGTATTACAAAATATCTTAAAATGGTGTAATAATTTAATAGCATAATGTGCATAATTCAATTTTATACCTTACTTTTGTATAACTATAGTTCTTTTTAAGTTTTCTTGTCCAATGTTAAAGTAAATGTTCATTTGATTTGATTTTAAAAAGTTTGTAGTATATTTTTAATTTTTAATAAATAATAAAATGAACATTTTTGTAGCAAACATTGAAAGAAAAGTTACTGACGAACAACTTCAAGAGTTATTCCAACAGTACGGAGAAATCGCTTCTCTAAAATTAATTAAGGACAGAGACACTGGCGTAAGTAAAGGCTATGCTTTCGTGGAAATGGCAAATGATGACGAAGCACAAAAAGCAATTGATGCTTTAAACGAATTTGAATTAGAAGGTAGAGCATTAGCAGTAAACGAAGCTCGTCCTAAAACTGAATACAAAAAGACTGGCGGTGGCGGCGGTGGCTACAAAGGTGGCGGCGGCGGTGGCGGTGGCTACAACAAAGGTGGCAGCGGCGGCGGCGGCGGCTACAATAAAGGTGGCTACGGCGGCGGAAGCGGCGGTGGCGATAGCTACGGTAAAAAAAGATACTAGTCTTAACAGATTACAGATACTAAACCTTCGAGCAATCGAAGGTTTTTTTATTATATAATAATGTGTAAATATTTTCTGAAGAAAAATTATAAAACACAATCGTACATCGTAAATTGCAAATCATAAATTCATTTAATGTCTTCTAATTCTTTCATAGAAAAACTTATAGTTCGGCTGAAAAGCGGCGACGCACGAAGTATACATTTGAATGCGTTGCCTGGAAATTTTGCACGATTGGATATTTATGATTTAATAAATATTGAACCGAGTTTACATTTAAAGTTTCTGCAAAATCTGCTGACTAAAAAAGAATTTAAATTTTCTATTACGATTGAACCTGCATTACTAAATACTAAATTAGCAGATGATAAAAAAATTATCCAAAAAATCATAAAACGATTAAATCACTTAGATTATCAAGAAAAAGAAGAATTTTCAGAACATGGTTATCACTCATTTGGATTTGGGTATCCATTATTAATAAAGCGCGATCCAAATAATATTGAGAGAATTTTGAAAGCACCTTTGTTAATTTGGTATCTTGACATTGAAAAAGACACTCGAAAAAATAATACGTGGACAATTATAAGAGATGAACAACATCCATTGGTTTTTAATGAATTATTACAATCTCATTTTGAAAGTGTAGAAAAATTAAAAACAGATGATCTGGAATTATTAATTGAAGATGATTTTGTTGATGAAAACCAATTGAATACATTTTGCAAGCTATTATTAGAAAAACTTCATATTCCTTTTGATGAGAAAGAAAATATCGCTACCATCATTCCATGCACGAATAAAGAAACGATTGAAAATATTACCAAAGAATCTGCATGGATTCGTTGGAGCGGAGTTTTTGGATTGTACAAAATGCAAAAACAAGCAATCATAAAGGATGTAGAAAATTTATTAAAGAATCAGGAATCAAGAACCAAGGACCAAGATAATGCTGCCACTATTTATGAACCGATTTATTTTGATGGTGAAGTATTATCTCCAATTACATTAGACCCAAGTCAGGAAAATGTATTGCAACAATTAAAACAACACAATAACATAATAATTCAAGGTCCACCAGGAACTGGGAAAAGCCAATCTTTGACAGCAATTATTACACAAGCATTATTGAATAAACAAAAAGTATTAGTAGTCTGTGAAAAACGCACGGCTATGGAAGTCCTATTCAACAATTTGAAAAAAGAAAATCTGCAACACTTAGCTGTATTAATTGAAGATGTATACAGTGATAGAAAAAATATTGTAGAAACAGTTAGAAATACAATCGAAAGTACTGAAAAACAGCAAACACGTTTCAGAGCTAATGAATATGAATTAGCACGTTCAAAATTTTTATCGCTACAGGAAGAAATAAATCACAGAATAAATTTCACTAATACAGAAATTTTTGGTGATGATAACTGGTTGGAATTGTTACACCGTAGCAATGAATTAAATCAAGATAAAACAGTATTAGAAAAAGCTAACTCACTTAATAAAGTTTTACGCAATAGTGATTACGATTTCAATTATGAAGAATTTATTTCTTTATCAGAAAAAATAAAAGAAGCAAACGAATTGTTTTTAAAAGTTGATAAAGAAGCGTTTGTCTTTGATACGATTGAACAAAGTTTTTTACATAAGGAAAGTAAGGAAAATATAGAATATGAAATACGACTTGTGCCAGACCTTGCTGATATGTTGAACAGTCTTTATATTCAAACTAACCTACAACAATTCGGTAGCGATTATGATGAAGTAATAGGTTTTACGACATTCAAAGTAAAGTTGTTTTCTTTCTTTAGTAAGAAATATAAAAACATTATTACACAACAAGAAGAAACAGTTTTTGAATACAAAATGTTGTTAGGCTTTCTTTCTGGAAATAATAACATCATACAAAGCGATTTGAATGAGCAAGATATGAGCAAAAAAATCAGCAATGTCTTACCTA
>JANNVS010000314.1:0-6404 GCA_031414515.1 Sphingobacteriales bacterium
ATTACAACAAAATATTTCGTCAGATTTTATTTCACAAGACATAAAAACAGCCTTGCGTCATCTCGGTGACATTACTGGTGAAATTGATATTGATAAAGATATTTTAGCAACCATTTTTGGTAAGTTTTGTATCGGAAAGTAAAATCTTCAACGAAAATAATTTGTTTCTATCTTCTAAAACCGATACGCAAAAGTTCCTTTTAAATAAAATGGTGTGCCTGGTGTGAAATGCAATTCAGAAACAGGATTTGCTTCACCAGGCAATCTGCTTTCAGTATCAAATTGTGCTTGATTCCATTTGGTGTTTAATAAGTTTTCTGCATTCACACCAAATTCAAAATTTTTGATTTTATATGCAGCTACTAAGTCTAATAAAAAATATCCTTTTGCGGTTACACTATTGGTTTCATTTGCTGGTCGAGAATCTATGTAACGATATCTAATGCTTGCATTAAAACCTTTGTCGTGCTTGTAAGTTATGCCGCCAGTGCTTGTGATACGTGGCGCCAACGGAATAAAATTTTCGCCTTTTGGCACTCCAACCAATCTTCCATAATTGTAGTTAAAATCAACATCAGCAAATAAATTTTTTATAATCTGGTAGCGCACACTTAAATCAACGCCAAATCTTTTGGTTGGTGTATTGGTTTCAACAGTGCCTTCGTCGCCAATATATACCAATTCACTTTCCAAATACAAACTCCAAAAAGCTGCGTTCACCAGCACACGATTAAATAATTTGAATTCTGTTCCGATTTCTGCACCGTATGCTTTTGGCAACACATTGTTTACCTTGTTTATTACCACAGAACGCGCATCGTTTGAGTGAAAACCAATTCCAGATTTTAAGAAAAATTGCAGCTTATCATTTACTGTATAGAAAAAACTTAATTTCGGACTAGCTCTGAATTTTAGCTTATTTCCTGATAAAGAATCGTATCTGTTTTCTTTAAAATTAAATTGAAAAAAATCTACCCGCGTGCCTGTGTTTATTGAAAAATGTTTGTTGATATCGAACGTCAAATCAACATATGCATTGGTATTTTGCTGATATACTTTTCCTGAAACAATAGTATCTAAGGTTACTCTTTTTTCTGCGTGTTTTAGAGAAATATTCGTTAAGTCGTTTCGGCTGCCAACACCAATAGTTGCGTGCAATACACTATTTTTTATGTTAAAATCTTTTTGCACGGTTCCACTGTAACCAAAAATATTTCTGTTGTCTGTTTGTTCTATTTCATCACCGCGAATACTGTCATTTAAGAAGAACGTAAAATTTGAAAATAAATTAAAATAATAACGCACATAAAACAATTGATTTTTAAAAACGAAATTATTTTTAGTTGTTGTGGTTAAAGTAGCATTGACATTTGTACGCGCAGTTGTTCCACCTTCAGTTGGATCAATACTGCCGAATCTATCAATTAATCCAGCATCTATAGCACGTTGCGGAACTTGTCCAGATGCATTCCAATCAGCAAAAAAAGTAGAAGCCGAAAAGCTAAAATAATTTCTATCATTCAACATCGCTGTGTATTTTCCAAAAATATTAAAGCGATGAAATTTTTGTTTTTGATTAAAATATGAATTGGAAAATACATATTCACCAGCGATATACGCATTTTCCTTTCCTTTAGTTAATAGATGTTTTTTATCTAATAATTTAAACATACCAAGCACTCTGAAATTTTGAAACATACCAATTTCTGCTTTCACTTCATTTTGTTCTAAAGAATTTTTTGTAGAAAATTCGCCAGTGCCTGAAGTAGAGAAATCACCAAAACGTGCTGTGTATGGACCTTTGTACACTTTAAGTTTATTTATCGTTTCAGGAATTACAAAATGAAAATCTGCGTAACCTTGTCCGTGCGCGTGAGACACCATATTTACTGGCATTCCATCTACAGAAATATTAAAATCTGTACCATGATCGCTATCAAAACCGCGCAAAAGAATCTGCTCTGCTTTTCCACCACCAGCATGTTGTGCAATAAATAAACCAGGCACTAATTGCAATAAATCTTGTGCAGAATTTATTGGTCGCAATAATTTGTCAATACCTGTTATTGATTGACTTTGTGTAATTAATTTACCAGAATTTACCGTGACTTCCAAAAGATTTATTGGTGCAACTTTTAGTACAATTTTTATTTCTTTATTTTCTGAAACAGCAATTTCTTGTTCATAGTTTTCAAAACCAAGATAAGTTACGATTACTTTGTAAGTAGCAGGCGCAAGGTCTGTAAATCGAAAATTTCCAAGTTCATCTGTTGTTGAAACTTTATCTGTATTTAATAAAAATACATTTGCGCCAATTATTGGACTGCTACCATTGTTTTCTACTATCTGACCTTTAAAAATGCTAGTTTGTGCAAATAGATTTCCATTTATAAAAAGCAAAAGAATAAAATTCAATGAAGTAGTTCTCGGTTTCATATATCTATGCTTTTAGATACATACGAGATTTGTTAGAATTTAGATTTAAGAAAGGATTTTGGAACGAAAAACAATTACACTTTTCCCATTACGTACATCGTACCTTTTGGCGCTGTGTTGCCAACTTCAGATTCTAAAGTAATTGCAAATGCTTCTGCTTTCGGAAACGATTTCATTTTTTGCAATTGCTCTTTTTCTTCTGCATTTGCTGCAACAATCATACCTGCATCTACAGGAACGCCATCTACAATTGCCCAAAGTTGGTATTGTTTTCCTGCTGGTGCATCTGGCAAATCACTTACATCAATATAAACTTCACCAGTAGTGATTTTTTTCCATAAAATTTTTGCTGATGAAGTTGGCGACGCTTCTAAACCAGCTAAATTAACAGCAAAATTGTTTTTATCTCTTAAAATTGCCAAATTATTTTCTGTGGATTTATTTTTTTCTTTTAAAACAGCAATTTCTTGTTGGTTTTGCTCTAATTTTTTTGCTAATGCATCGTATTTATTTTGTAATGAGAAATTGTACGCTGCACTTCCAATTAATAAAACAACACAAGCTGCTGCCGCATATTTCCAGTAAGAAGAAATGCCAACTATTTTAGTTTCTTCTTTATTAATATTTGCGACTTTAGTTGTTGTATCAGCATTTATTTTTGCAAATAATTTTTCTTTCACATCACTACTTGGCGCAATGGCGTTTGCCTGAGCAAAAGCATCTAAGCTAGCTTCAATTTTAGCTAATTCTGCTGCTACTTCAGGAAATTCAGTTACCCATTTTTGCACTTGCAAAGTTTCTTCCACAGAAGTCAACCCTGTTGCGTACAAGTCCAGTATTCCTGATGATATGATATCGTTTGCGTTCACTCTTATTCTACCAATGTTTTGCGTAATGAAATAATTGCATTTCGCATTTTTGTTTTTACAGTACCTAATGGTATCGCCAATTCTTTAGAAATCTCATCCTGAGTATATCCATTGAAATAAGCCATATTAATAATAGAAAGTTCTTCAGGTTTTAATGTTTTTAATTGTTTATTCAAACCAATCGCATCAAACCTATTTGTTCCTTGAGAACTATCTTCTAAATTAGATACGGAATTTTCATCGCCGTAGATTTTGCTTTGTTTTTTATATCCTTTACTACGTATCGTATCAATTGTTAAATTTCTAGTTAGATTTAGCATCCAAGTATATAAACGTCCTTTTGTAGAATCGTAAGATGCAAAATTATTCCAAATTTTTAAGAAAACTTCCTGTAAAATATCTTCTGAAAGTTCTTTGTCTTCTACTATACGGTAAATTACACCATTGAGCGCACCTGCATAATTATCATACAAATACGAAAAAGCAGTTTGGTCTTGTTGTTTTAGCAACAAAACCAATTCTTCTTCATTATATTTTTTAGTATCGTGCAAAATGTAAAATTAGCTGTTTCGATAGATATATATCTTAACACAAAACAATTATTTCCAGCATAATTTTTTTGTGTAATTAGACGAAAATATTACAAAATCCAAAGAAACCCTGTTATTTATTTAAGAAAGTTTGATTTTCACTTATTTTTTAAATCCAAAACATTCATTCCTTCGTATGTTTTAATAAACAATTATGAGCACATACAACTTCGCAATCATTTTGTTTGCATTATTGGCGTTTACGAGTTGCAAACCGAAAGAAAAAGCAATTGTATCTATTAAATTTATAGATAGTTTGATGGCTAACTATGCTATTCCTGAAGCAGTAAAAGCAAATGAAACGGAAATGCAGTTTTGGGAAAAGAGAATAAATAACGATGGTTTTGATATTGTAAATGAATCTAAATATGCATCTACATTGGTTAGCAGATTTCATTTATTAGGTGATATTAAAGATGTGAAACATGCCGATAGTATTCAAATGATGCTTGCGAAGAATTTTAACAATAAAGAAGCGAGTCCATATTTAGCGTTAACATCCAATGCTATTTTACAACATAAATTTAAAGAAGCAGAAAATTATTTACAGATAGCAAAAACGATTGGCATCAGAAAATACGAAACCTATGCAACAGCGTTTGACGTAGATTTTGAAAATGGGAAAATTTTTAGCGCAAGTGTCAACTTAAACAATATAAATGCTGAAAACGATTTTGGATATCAATTCAGAAAATCAAAAATGGCGCATTATAATGGCTCTTTAGATTCTGCCATTGCATTTATGCAAAAAGCTACTGAATTGGCTGCTCAAAATAATACACTCAAAACAATAGCATTATCTAATGTTGGCGATTTATATACGCATTCAGGTGAGTTAGACAAAGCGTATGATTCATATGTGCTATGTGTAAAAACAAATAACGCAGATTTACACAGCATAATGGCAATCGGTTGGATTGCTTTAGTGCATGATAAAAATGATGCTTTAGCAGAAAAGATTTTTCAGTTTGTGCAAACAAAAACAAAATCGCCGGAACCAGTTTATAAATTAATACTAATGGCACAACAACGACAAGACAGCACGCTTGAATATAAATACGCAAAAGAATTTGAAACCATGGTGGCTGATACATTATATGGAAACATGTACAACAAATATTTGATTCAATTGTATAATGGTGTTTTGAAAAATCCAGCTAAAGCAGAAGCCATTGCAAAAAAAGAATTAGACAACAGAGCAACACCACAAACGTATGCGTGGTATGCTTTTTCGCTATTAACAAACAATAAAAAAGACGAAGCAAATGCTGTCTTTAAAAATTATATTTCAGGAAAACCGTTAGAAGGTTTAGAATTATATTTTATGGGAAAATTGATGCTGGAATTTAAAAAAGGATACAACGCACAGCAATATTTCAAAGAAGCTTATAAGAACAAATACGACTTGAGTCCAGGTATTATAAAAGACCTTGAAAGCGAATTAGAACATTAAAATTTATGCTGTATTTTAAAACCACTTAAGAAACTTAAGTGGTTTTTTTATTTCCGTTTTCAAATAATAATATTATCAGAAAAACAATCGTTGCACAGACCAATAAGAAGCAATGACTACAATCGCTGATGATATTGGAACCACAATAAATTTTCTGTAATATGGTTTGTTGCCGAAGAATTTTCCTAATAAAATATAAGCTGTAAGTATAACCGTGATTTGCCCTAATTCAACGCCAACATTAAACATTAAAAGCGATGTTAGAAATGAATTTTCCGGTAAACCAAGATCACCTAACACGCTTGCAAATCCCATTCCGTGTATCAATCCAAATAAAAAAACAATACCTATGCGCGTTGGTTTTAAACTTGGTGAGATAATATTTTCAACACCTACATACATAATAGATAATGCAATTAATGGTTCCACAATTGCTATTGGCGGATTGATAATTTGATACATCGACAAACCTAATGTAACTGTATGTGCTAAGGTAAACGCAGTTGCTTGAATTAGTATTGATTTTAATTTTGGATTTAATAAAAACAAGCTCAGCACAAATAAAATATGATCCATTCCAAGCGGTAAAATATGCTGAAAGCCTAGTTTTATATAAAGTGAAACCGTGTCTTTGGTTGACATATCTTCTAAGCCAACAATAGCAGCGTGTGCATATGAAGATTGGAATAAAAATAAAAATAAAATAAAAATAACTACACTTTTATTCTGTCTGATTCTTAAGAAAAGTGAGCTATTCATTTTCATAACTATTGATTGCATTTTATATACGAAGTATTAGCAGAAACGGATTTAATTAAATAAAAAACGGAGAATAATTGCTTATTCTCCGTCATAAATACATTCATTAACCTTAAAAACTACCAAGGATTTGCTAAATATGGGAATGTTGACGAAAATATTTTATCATTTGCATCTACATGATCACTGGTTAAACCTGCGTTTAATGCACCTGATGGTCCACCAAAAATCAGTAATAATTCAACATCGATAACATCATCATTTAATGTTCTGCCTGTTAAGACATTAGTGCCATCA
>JANNVS010000315.1:0-5821 GCA_031414515.1 Sphingobacteriales bacterium
AATAAAGGTAAACAATCCTGTTATCGCGGCGATGTCTTTCAGATTGTATTATCAAGACAGTTTCAGCAAAAATATCGTGGCGATGATTTTAATGTGTATCGTGCTTTACGTTCCGTAAATCCATCACCTTATTGTTTTTATTTCGATTTTGAAACGTTCCGTTTAATGGGTTCTTCACCAGAAGCACAGTTAATTATTAAAAATAACAAAGTCACTATTCATCCAATTGCAGGCACTTTCAGAAGAACTGGCGATGATGCTAAAGATGCTGCATTAGCACAAAAACTTTCCGACGATCCAAAAGAAAATGCAGAACATATTATGCTGGTGGATTTAGCGCGTAATGATTTATCACGCGGAGGAAAAAATACGAAAGTGGAGGTTTATCGTGAAGTGCAATATTATTCGCACGTTATACATCTAGTTTCAAAAGTTACAGCAGAAATAGAAAGTACAGACAATAAAATAAAAATAATTGGTGATACATTTCCTGCTGGAACATTGAGCGGTGCACCAAAATACAAAGCAATGCAATTAATAGATAAATACGAAAATACAAATCGTGGATTTTATGGCGGGTGCATTGGTCACTTAGATTTTAATGGCGATTTCAATCACGCCATCATGATTCGCAGTTTTATGAGTAAAGATAATATACTTACTTTTCAGGCTGGTGCAGGCGTAGTGGCAGATTCAGTACCGGAAAGCGAATTACAAGAAGTAGAAAATAAATTAGCAGCTTTAAATAAAGCAATAGAATTAGCAAATACGCTTTAATGCTATAACCCCTAAATCCCCTAAAGGGGACTTTGGGACATTGCAAAAAATAAGAAGACAGTAAAAAAGAAAATGAAAAGTAAAACAGGTATTCCTAACAGTATTACTCTAACGAGTTCGCCTTCAGGGGTTAGGGGTATGTTTCATGGTGCTTCAAATCTGATTTTTGAAAATGCAAAAGAATTGCGGAATAAGCAAACGGAAACAGAACTGATATTATGGAATATCTTAAAAGATTATAAATTGAATGGTTTTAAATTTCGTCGACAACATCCAATATCAAATTATATTGCTGATTTTTATTGTCATAAGGCGAAGTTAATTATTGAAATTGACGGAGAATATCATAATAACAAAGAACAGATCTTAATAGACAAAGAAAGAACGGCATATTTTATAGAAATAGGGTTACAAGAAATAAGATTCTCAAACAAACAAATACTTTTTGAAATTGAAAAAGCATTAATTGAGATAAATAAAATAATAGGATTACAAAATGAAAGATAAAATGGTAGAATCGAATAGTGTCGCACAAACAAGTTCCCCTTTAGGGGTTAGGGGTAAGGTCTTAGTACTCGATAATTACGATTCATTCACTTACAACTTAGTGCATTATGTTGAATCATTCAATGTGCAATGTGATGTGTTTCGTAACGATAAAATTTCTTTAGAAAAAGTAAATCAATATGATAAAATAATTTTGTCACCTGGTCCTGGAATTCCAGAAGAAGCAGGCATCTTATTGGATTTGATAAAAATGTATGCTGACAAGAAATCAATATTAGGCGTGTGTTTAGGACATCAGGCAATAGGACAGGTGTTTGACGCAGAATTATATAATGTAGGAAATGTCATTCACGGAAAATCAAAAAATACGAAATTAATTGCAGATGATATTTTATTTGATGGAATGGATACAGAATTTCAAAGTGGTCGCTATCATTCTTGGGCAATAAAAAATGTGAAAACACCTTTAATTGTGACTGCTGTCGATGATGATAGTATTGTACAGGCAATCAAACATGAAATATATAATGTTCGTGGTGTGCAGTTTCATCCTGAAAGCGTAATGACACCACAAGGAATAAAATTAATTGAAAACTGGTTGTTTAAATGCTGACGTCATTGCGAACGTAATGCAATGAAGCAATCTATTCAATAAAATAAATTAAAATGAAAACACTCTTACAATATTTGTTCACTGGCAAATCTCTATCACAGGAAGAAGCATATGTAGCAATGAAAGATATTGCATCAGGCAATCAGAATGATGCACAAATTGCTGCATTTTTGTCCATATTCAATATACGTGTTCCTACTACTCAGGAAATGATAGGATTTAGAAAGGCCATGTTGGAATTAGCAACGCCAATAAAGTTTAAACACAAAAATACCTTAGATATAGTTGGTACAGGTGGCGACGGAAAAAACACCTTTAATATTTCTACTCTAGCTTGTTTTGTTTGTGCAGGTGCAGGTGTATATGTTACTAAACATGGTAACTATGGAGTTTCATCTGTTTCGGGTTCATCAAATGTATTAGAGCATTTAGGTGTTAAATTTGCGACTTCACAACAAAAACTAAATGAACAATTAGAGGAGTCGAATATTACGTTTTTACATGCACCACTTTTTCATCCTTCGATGAGGAATGTAGCAAATGTGCGCAAGCAGTTACAGGTAAAGACAATTTTTAATTTATTAGGACCTTTAGTAAATCCATGTCAACCCAAAACTCAAATCATTGGCGTACACAGCGAATTTGTGGGGAAATTATATAAAGATGTATTGAAATTAGCAAATGTAAATTTTGCAATTGTTCATGCGTTAGATGGTTACGATGAAATTTCTTTAACAGGTGATACTAAGATATTTACTAAAAAAAATAGTCAGATTCACGAACCAAATAGTTTTAGTTTTAAGCATGTAAAACCTGAAGAATTATATGGAGGAAAAACGATTGCATCGAATGCAAAACTATTTTTAAATATTTTAAAAGGAAAAGGTACACCTGCACAAAACAATGTGGTATTGGTAAATGCAGCACTGGCTATTTCATTGTATGAAGGTAACTCATATCATACAGCAGTAAGAATGGCACAACAAAGTTTATATAGTGGAAAAGCATTGGAATGTTTTAATACTTTGAAACAAATTTAATAAATTCATGTAATGAATATTCTCGATAAAATAGTTGCACATAAAAGGGTAGAAGTAGAACAATCTAAAATACGCGTTTCTGTAGAAAAATTGCAAGAAAGTATCTTCTTTCAACGAACTACAATTTCATTAACCAAAAATTTATTAGCTAATAATAGTTCAGGAATCATTGCTGAGTTTAAACGTAAATCACCATCAAAAGGAATATTAAATAATGATGTAACTGCTATTGATGTTGTGAAAGCGTATGAAAATGCTGGTGTTTCAGGAAGTTCTGTTTTAACTGATGATGAGTTTTTTGGCGGCACAAGTCAAGATTTAATTTCAGTAAGAAACGAAGTTTCAATTCCATTATTACGCAAAGATTTTATGATAGATGAATATCAATTTATCGAAGCGAAAAGTATTGGTGCAGATGTGGTGTTGTTAATTGCATCTATACTCACACCAAAAGAAGTAAAGCATTTTACCGAATTAGCAAAAAGTTTGCAGTTAGAAGTATTGCTAGAATTACACGATGAATCAGAATTAAATCATGTGCATCATTTAGTAGATATGGTTGGTATCAATAATCGTAACTTAAAAACATTTGAAGTAGATATTGAACAATCCATCAGAATGGCAGAAAAATTAGGAAATGATTTTGTAAAAGTTGCAGAAAGTGGTATATCCAATATTGAAACATTAAAACATTTCAAACATAATGGCTTTCACGGTTTTTTAATTGGCGAGAATTTTATGAAAACTTCAAATCCAGGATTGGCTTGTAGAGAATTTATTGCTTCTTTAAAATAGTATCAGAAGTAAACTGCAGTTATTATTTTTCGTGGTTTTGGACAAGTGCTGCCGTTGTATTTTTTGCTTACATAAACATTACTGCCTGATCTTTTATATTTCTTACATCTTGCAAATGAATCAAGAGATGATAATATAAAACATACACTTAATAAAAATAAAATAAAACCTTTCATAAATCAATTGTTTATTAGATGAAAGGGCTTTTCGTAACTAACTTTAGGGTAAATATGTTGTTCAGATAGAACTAAACAAAAATAAGTAATTGGAAATATAATGTCAAATATTTCTATCCAGATTATGCTGTATAGTAGCTATTTTCACTCTTTTTAACAAGAATTTGTGGATTAACTAAAGTCTAAAATCCAAAATCACTTTATCTTACTAATCTTCACCATGTTTGTGGTGCCACGTCCAGTAATTGGCATACTAGCTGTACTTACAATAATATCGCCAGAATCAACCACTTTTTCATTTTTTAAAATTTCAATTATATCATCAATGGATTCATCTGTACTCACAAATTTATCGTAATAAAATACATCAACACCCCAAACCAATCCTAATGTGTTCAGTAAATGGCGATTACTAGTAAAAATATGAATGGCTGCTTTTGGTCTGTTGCTTGCTAACATAAAAGCAGTATATCCAGAAAAAGTCATGCCATTTATAGCTTTAGCATCTACGTCTTCAGCTATTTTACAAGCATTAAAACAAATGGCATCAGACAAAAATGTTTTAGATTCTTTATTTGGTAATTGATGTTTATGATAGATTTCATCCTCTTGTTCTGTACGGTTAATAATTTTAACGATGGTCTGTACTACACGAGCAGGATTTTTACCTACAGATGTCTCGCCACTCAGCATTATGGCATCTGCACCATCTAATACACCATTTGCTACGTCTGTAATTTCAGCACGTGTCGGTCTTGACATATCAATCATTGATTCCATTACTTGAGTGGCAATAATAACTGGTCTAGAATTTGCAATACATTTCAGAATAATATTTTTTTGTATTAATGGCATTTCTTCCATCGCTACTTCTACACCTAAGTCTCCACGTGCAATCATAATTGCATCTGTTGCCTTAATGATACTATCAATATTTGCGACTGCTTCTGGTTTTTCTATTTTTGCAATTACTTTTAATGGAGAATTATGTTGTTGAATAATATCTTTTAATTCATTTATTTCAGTTGCGGTTCTAACAAAAGATAAGGCAATCCAATTTACAGGTTGCGTTAATATAAATGCTAAATCAAAACGATCTTTTTCTGTTAAACTTGGTAAAGAAATTTTAGTGTTTGGTAAATTAAATCCTTTTTTAGAAGAAAGAATACCACCAGAAATAATTTTGCATAATACTGTTTTAGTATTTATGATTTCTTCGACTTGTAATTCTAATTTACCATCATCAATTAATATAAATTCATTTACTTTTAAATCTGTTGCTAATTTTTCATAGGTAACAGAAAATAATTCACTTGTACCGATTACGTCATCACAAGTAACTTTTATACTATTTCCATCTATTAATTCAATAGCATTATTTTGCATTAAACCAGTTCGTAATTTTGGACCTTGTAAATCTGCGATTATACTTACATGTGCATTGTACTCTTGATTAAGTTTTACTATATGTTTTATGACTTGTTCGTGGTCGTCATGTCTGCCATGTGAAAAATTTAAACGGAATACATTAACACCACTTTCGTAAAGTTCAACAAGTTTGAGATAACTGTTGCTCGCTGGACCAATTGTAGCTACTATTTTAGTTTTTCTTTTTGGATTGTTCATTAAAATGTCTGATTAATAAATTGTGTTTAGATTTTAGTGAGTTGACATCTATTTGAATAGCTGTTTGAACACTTGGAATATTTGCCAGTAAAGCTGAAAAAGCTTCTTTATCAAAATAATCATCTTCTCCATTTAATAGAAAAAGAAAATCAAAATTTTTAAGTTCAGGAATAAGAATATTTCCACTATTTCTATTTTGGATTAGCTCTAAAGTATAAAAGTCTACTTCATTTTTGTATTTATAGGCATTAAAATGCTTGAATCCTTTAATTTGTGGGCTATAGAAT
>JANNVS010000316.1:0-1676 GCA_031414515.1 Sphingobacteriales bacterium
ACTAGAAATATAAATACTTGGATGATACGCTATATTTTCATTTTTATATAAATCATGTTTTGCAGAAAGTACAGTATCATATCTATAAACAAAAGCACTCACACCTTGAATCATTCCTTGGTTCACCATTTTCTTAAATGGTTCTTCGGTGCTTACTTTGCCAATATCTTTTAGAAATTTATGCCAGAAACGTGAGTACAATAAATGACCGACTGCATGCTCAGAACCACCTACATAAAAATCTACATTCTGCCAATATTCTTGTGCTTCTTTGCTTACCAATTCGTTTGGACTTTCTGGATTCATATAACGCAGGAAATACCACGAACTACCTGCATAACCTGGCATTGTATCGGTTTCCATTCGTGTGCCTTCGCCATTTTGTGTTACCCATTCTGTTGCTGTTGCCAAAGGACTTTCGCCAGTGCCTGTTGGTTTATACGATTCTACATTTGGTAATATCACCGGCAATTTATCTTCTGCAACGGTATGAATAATTCCATCTTTATCATAGTAGATTGGAAACGGCTCGCCCCAATATCTTTGTCGCGAATAACCTGCATCTCGCATACGAAAATTTACTTTGCCATAGCCGAGTTTTTGCTCTTCTAATCTTTGAATTAAAGTTGCTGTTGCTTCTTTATAATGCAAGCCATTTATAAAATCAGAATTGATGTATTTTCCTTCTTTTGTAGAATCAGCTTCGTTATCTATTTGTTGTGAATCTAAAATTGAAATGATAGGCAAATCAAATTTTTTCGCAAATAAATAATCACGTTGATCGCCAGATGGAACTGCCATCACCGCACCTGTTCCATAACCAGCCAATACATAATCTGCAATATAAACTGGCACTTCTGTTTGTGTAAAAGGATGCAAAACATAGGCACCTGTGAACTGACCAGAAACTTGTTTTTCTGCTTGTCTTTCAATATCAGATTTTGATGCACACAATTTTTTATATTCATCAACTGCACTAATAAATTCAGGTGTTGTGATTTGATTAACAAACTCATGTTCAGGTGCAATTACTAAAAATGAAACACCAAAAACTGTATCTACTCTTGTTGTAAAAACATCAATTTTTTCTGTGTGATTTTTTAATGGAAAAGACACCATCGCTCCTATTGATTTACCAATCCAGTTGCGCTGCATATCTTTCATACTTTCGCTCCAATCCAATGTATCTAAGCCTTGCAACAAACGTTCTGCATATGCTGTGATACGCAAAAACCATTGCGACATTTTTTTCTTTTCTACAGGATGACCACCACGTTCTGATACACCATTTACAATTTCATCATTAGCCAAAACCGTACCTAATGCTGGACACCAGTTTACAAACGATTCTTTCTGAAACGCCAAGCGATATTCCATCAGAATATTTTGCTTTTCTAATGCAGAATAATTCTTCCAGTTTTCTGATGAAAAAGCAACAACATCGCCAGTCGTATAAGCTGTGTTGTTGTAATTTCCGTGTTCTTCAAAATGTTTAATTAAAACAGAAACATTATAAGCGCATTGATTTTTATAGCAATAAATAGAATTATATAATTTAAGAAAAATCCATTGCGTGTGTTTGTAATACTCAGGTTCACAAGTAGTCACTTGCCTTTCCCAATCATAACAAAAACCAATTTTCTTTAATTGCTCAATGTAGGTTTCAATATTTTTTT
>JANNVS010000317.1:0-1748 GCA_031414515.1 Sphingobacteriales bacterium
CGAAGTGTGAAGCAGGCGTCGAAGCAGTAGTTTCATAAGCATATATATACTGCATGGCTTTTATTCTGACGCTTCTTCTTGTAATCATAACTGATAATGAACTTTGTTGACAAAGATAGGTTTAAATTATAGAAATACGAATTGCTATTTTGAAATTATATTAATTAACGATTAACTATTTGTGATTTATTATTGAACGATTAATGATTAAAGTTTAAGTAATAACATTTTTATCTAATTTCACCAATGATGAAAGAACTACGTTCTGTAAATAAATATTTTTTAAAATATAAATGGTTGCTTCTTTTAGGAATCCTATTTGTAGTTACATCCAACATATTTGGTTTATATACACCAGAATATATCCGATACACCGTTGATATTGTAAAAGAAAATCTAACTACTTACCAATTAATAAATGGATTTAACGGTCAAGAAGCATTTAAATCACACTTTCTCTATTACATCGTTTTTTTTTCATTTGTAATTCTAATTACTTCTCTGATAAAAGGATTGTTAATGTTTTTTATGCGACAAACAATTATCGTTATGTCGCGTAAAGTTGAATACGACCAGAAGAATGAATTATACCAACAATATCAACGATTAAATACTTCGTTTTATAAACGGAATAATACTGGTGATTTGATGAGTAGAATCAGCGAAGATGTTTCGCGTGTAAGAATGTACATAGGACCAGCAATCATGTATTTCATTAATACTTTTGCATTGTTTACGATGGTTATTTATGTAATGTTTAATATAAATGCGTACTTAAGTTTTTTAGTTTTGATACCACTACCAATACTTGTTTTCTCTATCTATAAGGTTAGTGATATCATAAATAAAAAAAGTGAACAAATTTCTATTGCACTTTCAGGACTGACCTCGCGCGCGCAAGAAGTATTTTCAGGTGTTCGTGTCATTCAATCGTTTGCAATTGACAAACGAATTCAAAAAGATTTTTACGATGCAAGTAACGATTACAAAAAACAGAATATTTCATTAGCAAAAGTAGATTCATTCTTTGCACCATTGATGTTGTTATTAATTGGATTAAGCACACTTCTTGTAGTTTACATTGGTGGAAAAGAAGTTATAAATGGAAGTTTCACTGCAGGAAATATTGCTGAATTTGTTTTTTATATTAATATGCTGACCTGGCCTGTCGCATCTTTAGGATGGTGTGTCTCTTTAGTTCAACGTGCAGAAGCTTCACAAAAACGGATTAATATTTTTTTAGAAGATAAAAATGAAATTCTAAACAATCCTACTATTCCATTACAAACTATTGAAAAAATAACTTTCGAGAATGTATCTTTTATTTATCCTGATACTGGTATAATAGCATTAAGAGATATTAATTTTGAAATAAAAAAAGGAGAAAAAATTGCTATCGTTGGAAAAACTGGTTCCGGCAAATCAACTATTGCAGAATTATTATTACGTAATTATGATGTCGAAACTGGAGCAATAAATATTAATGAACAAAATATAAAAAATATAGACTTAGCTGCTTTCAGAAAAAATGTAGGATACACACCTCAGGATGTATTTTTATTTTCTGATACAGTAAAAAATAATATGCTATTTGGAATTAAAGATGATGGAAATATTGAATATCAGCAACAATTAGTTGAGAAGTTTGCCACTATTGCGCATGTACACAATGATATTTTAGATTTATCAAAAAAATACGAAACTATTGTTGGCGAACGAGGTGTAATGCTTTCTGGTGGACAAAAACA
>JANNVS010000318.1:0-7409 GCA_031414515.1 Sphingobacteriales bacterium
TATCATTTAAAAATAACAGCCGCAAGTTGGCCGGTTGCATTGGTATATATGATTTCTATTGCAGGCAGTATTGGTGGTGGATGGTTACCATTATACTTGATACAACACAAAGGAATGGCGGTTAGTAAAGCTAGAAAATTATCTATGTTTATTTACGCCATCTGTGTATTACCAATAATGTTTGCACTGGTATTAGGTTCAATAAATATGTGGTTAGCAGTTGGAGTTATTGGTTTAGCGGCTGCTGCTCACCAGGCATGGAGCGCGAACATATTTACTACTGTAAGTGATATTTTCCCAAAAAAATCAACAGCATCCGTAATTGGTATTGGCGGTATGTTTGGTTCTATTGGTGGTATTTTCTTATCCTTATTTGTGCAGAAAAATATGTTTGTCCATTATCGTGCAATAGGTCAAATAGAAACCGCGTATTATATAATGTTTGCAGTTTGTGCAACTGCTTATATTTCTGCATGGATAATTATGCATTCTTTAGTAGGTAAGAATAAAATTGAGGTACAGTAGAAATAAATTTAATTATTTCTGAAAAATATAAAGACGTTTCACTTTTGAAACGTCTTTTTTAGTTTTAGGTAAAAATATCTATTTAAAACAATATATATTTTCTGAAGAGTATAATATAATGACATAGTTTTCTCGAATACTAAATGAAACTTACCGAATACTAATTTATTCACCAATAAAGTATCCATTCTTCTAACTTTATATTACAAAATAGAACATCATGAAAGAATCAACTTCAACAAAATTATTTTTAGTCTTAGTAATCTTTTCAGGTAGCATCTTATCTTGCACAAAAGAAAAAGGAAAAAATTCTAATTCTAAAACATTTAATCTATTAAAATTCAGACAGAATTTAATTAATCAAATTTCTTTTTCCGCTATAACGCAACCACGTGGATATTCCTTTGTTATTAATCGAAATGGGTTATTAGCAGATTCTATTTCCGTTGGAGTAGCAGCAGTTAATGTTTCTAGTGGTAATAATATTGCAATGTCCACGAACACAGAAATTAATATTGCTAGTGTAACAAAAATGCTCACAGGTATTGCCGTGCTTCAATTAATCAATGAAAGAGGTATCAGCCTTAATACAAAAATCAGCAACTATTTGCCTGCTTATTGGAATGCTAGACAAGCAGTAAAAGATTTGACTTTTGAAGAATTACTGACACATAGTTCAGGTCTAACACAATCAAATACTTCATGGGATTCTTTACGAGTTACAGCAGCAAGAGGTTTAGATAATCCATTAAAACCGGCAGACGTTTATGCGAATAGTAATTTCGCAATATTTCGTGCCATCATTCCTTTTATGAATGATCAGGCAGATGCAGTATCACAAGAAACAAATATGTCAAAGGTTGTATTTGAATCATGGATGTCTTCTAAGTATATTGAGTATATGCAGGACAATGTATTTACACCGATGGGTATTAGTAATGCCATATGTATGATTAATCCAGCAAAGGTTACTTCACTCGCATATAGTGAATCTAATGCAGTCCCACTAGCTATTAACAGCACCATTACAGGCAACTGGACAGAAATATGCGCTGGCGGTGGTTATTATCTATCTGCCTATGAAATGGCTAAAGCAATGGCATATATAGCACAAACAACGACGGTCTTGAGTCAGAACCAGAAAAATGAAATGGATACGAAGTATCTAGGTTGGGATAATGAAGATTCTCCGATGACCTATGCAGGTAGAGCCTACGGAAAAGATGGTGCTTTATGGTGGGATTCCAATAGCAGTGGCGTACAGGATGTTGGTGATGCTGGATTACAGACTTTAGTGATGAAATTTCCGAATAATGTGGAATTAGTATTAATTATTAATTCCATTCCAGGCTCATATCGTAGTTTATCAGGTTTTGTAAAAACAGCATATGATAATGCATGGGATTAAAAGAAAAATAAATTTTGAGTTTACAGATACATTTTAATATATCAAAACAAATTTCATTAAAATCAACAATTTTTGGTGGGCTTCATTTTTATTTGTATAAATAAGGTTCATTACAGTAAGCCATTTTTCTAACATTTTCCAACACTCTAAACATATAAACTCTCCAAAAGGTTTTTGTAAACAACCAGTTCAATGGATATAGCCAGATAATATCGGAGTAAAGTGTATAGGTATATTCTATTAAAATCTTATTTCGTTCAAGCTCAGTCGTACTCCATTCTCCAATGAATTTTGAGAACCCAAGCATCCATGATTGAAAATTACTTACTTCAATTTTCCAATATTTATTTTCAGTTCTGACAATTACTTTGTCAGTAGATGCAAAACCACCATTTTGTGTCAACGATTTTCCAACGAAAACAATTTTACTAAAACCTGGTTTACCCCAGTTATTATCTTCCTTGCAATAAGTAACTTTTGGCATTACACCATATCCTGTATGAACTTTTGAGACATCACAAAGCATAGGTGTTTTAAAGGCTCTTTCCAATGAGCAATTAAATATTGTTTTTACAGTAATTCTTGATTTCATTTTTTATGTCTCTTAAGTTCAAGTATAAATACTTTAATTCATAATAATTACCAAAATAAAATCTGGATAATAATTTAATATTACTATTTCACTTTGTAAATAATTTAAAATTAGTACCCCTAATTTCCAGGCAAGAAACTTATTTTTCACCTATTTTATGCTATTGTTGAAAACTTACACCACTGTATTAACAAAACATTAAGCAAAATTATCTATTTTGCCAATAATAAAAATAAATACTATGCAATTAAACTTCTTTTTAGTTGCCGCAATTGCGGGACTTGTTCCACTTTTAGTGGGTTTTGTTTGGTACCATCCAAAAGTATTGGGTACTGCTTGGTTGAAAGCCTGTGGGTTTGATGAAGTAAAAATGAAAGAAGGCTTCAATATGCCACTCGTTTTTGGACTAACACTGATTTTTGGCTTTTTTATCTCTTTTGTAATGTCAGGAATTGCCATCCATCAAATGGGATTCTATTCTATGTTGCAAATGAATTTTAAAGATGCCGCTGTACAGGATTTCTTTAATCAAGGAATTGTTGCATACGGTAATGATTTCCGAACATTCAAACATGGTGCATTACATGGTGCCATTGCAGGTATCGGATTAGCCTTGCCAATTGTAGGTATTACAGCTTTATTTGAACGTAGAGGATTTACATACATTGCGATTCATACTGGCTATTGGATTTTAACCCTTTTATTAATGGGTGGAATAATTTGTCAGTTTACGAATCTAGCTAGTCTTGGGTAAGAGTATTGCATTTTTTTAATGCATTAAATTTTTAGGCCACCTTATTGGTGGCTTTTTTATTTTTATTATTAACTTACAACTTATTGAAAGAATATCAAATTGCCTACTTTAAGTACTACTCATGTTACTCGAACTTTTTCCTAATAATATTGACACACGCAAAATGAAGCAAATAGTTGAATGTTTGCGCAATGGTGGTTTGGTGATTTATCCAACAGATACGGTGTATGGTTTAGGTTGTGATATTTTTAATAAAGAAGCAGTTGAAAAAATATGCAGAATTAAAAATGTGAAAGTAGAAAAAATGAATTTCTCTTTCATTTGTAATGATTTAAGCCATATCAGTGATTTTACCCTAAATGTAAATACATCTACATATAAATTAATGAAACGTTGTTTGCCTGGTCCTTTCACTTTCATTTTAAAAGCAAATAATTCTATTCCTAAATTATTTAAAAACAACAAGAAAACAGTTGGAATTCGAGTGCCAGATAATAACATAGCAAGAATGATTGTACAGGAATTAGGCAATCCAATTATAACAACTTCTGTTCATCACGAAGATGATGTGATAGATTATATCACTGACCCGAATGCTATTTATGAACGATATGAAAATCTTGTCGATATTGTTATTGATGGTGGTCCAGGTGGTTATCATCCTTCTACAGTTATCGATTGTACTGGCGATGAACCTATAGTAGTTAGAGAAGGTGTTGGTAGCATTGATGATTATCTAAATTAAACAAGAAATATTATTGTAACTTTATATAAATAAGTAGTTAAATGAGATCTATTTACACACTATTCTTCGCACTTTTTATATTTTTTCAACTTTCTGCACAACCAATTACTTCAACAGTAATTAAACCACCGTCATTACTAAGATGTAATGAAATACCTGTAAAACTAAACAATATTGTTTTTGGTGCAGTGCCGGCAAATTCAGAAGATAAACTTGTGGTAGTTTATATTCATGGTTGGTTTGATAATGGTTTTGCCTGGTTTATGGCAAAAAATAAATGGTACGAAAATTCATATAATGCAGGATATAGAACTGCTTTCTTTTTTCAATCGGTGAGTGGTGCATTTGAAGACAATGGTAAAGTAGTAGCTGAAATGTTACGCGAAACCTGCAGGCATTATAATACAAATAAAGTAATAGCAGTATGTCATAGTAAAGGTGGTTATGATATTGAATATGCTTTGTATAATGAAAATATTTGGGATTCTGTACAAGGTGTGGTCACTTTATCTACACCTTTTTGGGGCGCACCAATGTCGGATTTGATTGCCGTTCCATTTTTCAGAACCATTTTAGAAGCAATTCCAATTGTTGGACCAATCTTTCAAGGTAAAGGTACATACCAAATGCAAACGGCATATATGGCTGGTGTAGTGCGACCTATGATGGATAATCATCCGAATAATAGACCCGAGAAATTCCATTGTTTTGCGTCTTGGGGTTTTGAACATAAAACTGTTTTCCCGAATGCTATTCCAGACGATATATTAAAAGTAGTGTTTCCTGATTATCAGCCATTGTGTTTAGATATTCCTGGTTTTGGTGTATTTGCTGGCGATTTGATGAGTGGTTTTATGAATTTTACTGGTATCGTTACAAATATTGCAGCGATACAACCTAAATATGAAAACCCACAAAAAAATCATCAATTGAATGACGGTTTAGCACCTTACTATTCATCCATTCGGCCAGGTTCGGTTGTCATATCTCAAGCACCACCATCACAGCAATCGTATTTAAATCATATTGATGTATTGCTTTCTTCATATATGTGGAGTATTGTAGAAACTGAAATTGAATATTTTAAAAACAATCCAGTATTGAGAAAAGGTAATATCGTAAATACAATAACAGAAAATATAAAAGAAGCAACACCAGAATTCTCAGATATTCAATTTATTCAAAATAAAAGAATAGAAATAAATACAGCGACTGTAAATAAATTATACTTGTTAGGCGAATATAAAAACGAAATCATAAAGGTATTGGATGAATATAAACTACTGGTAAAAATAATTCCATTGAATATTTCTACACAAGCTATGTATTCTATTTTTCACGAAGTAGATTTATCTTTTCTGTCTATAAATAAGAAATATTTTTTGGAAAGTTCATCTACCTTAACTGGTTTACTAAGAGATGGTAAAAATGTAACTTTAGAATTAAATACTCACTCCGATAAAATTTATTACCAAGAAGAGCCTTTAAATATCGAAGTATCCTTAAATAACTGGACTGATGACAGAACAACTACTAGTGTAAAAGGGTTTTTGAATAGGAATATAAATGAAAATGGAAACGTTATTCAGGATAAATTGATTCCAATTATATTTGAATATAATGAAACAACAAAGTCATTTATTTGTAATAGTCATTTGGAATTATTAAGTGGTATTTATAATGTGTCAGTATTTGCTGAAGGAAATGAATTAAAAAGATTTGCAACTACCAGTATTTTAATGCAACAGGAAAGAAAAATAAAAACTGACAACAATAATCAAATTTCAGTTTTTCCAAATCCTTCAAATGATATCTTTACTATTCAATTTGATGCGAACGAAAATGCAAATTATAACATCGAAGTGTTTGATATAGTAGGAAAGGAAATTTTACAAATAAATGTAAATAATTTATCTGGAATTCAACAGATACAATTATCTGCAAATTCAACTAATTTGACAAAAGGCACTTACTTAATTTCTTTATCCGAAAATGGTGAAAGGAAAAGTAGTAAAGTAGTAATAGTAAACTAGTTTATTTTTTCTTCTTAAATTCTAAAACATCGGATATCAAATAAGATCTGAATAATCCAGTTCCTTGTTGCGCTTCTACAACATATTTTCCAGAAATACTTGGTTTTAAGGTTTTACCTGAACCAACAGGAATAGCCGTTGTGCCTTCAATTTTATACCAGTTGTAATCATGTAATCCTTCTTTAGCATCAGAGTAAAGTACACCATTTTTTGATGTTACTATTGGTCTGCGTTGTATAGCAGCCCAACTTGTTTGATGAATCTGATATGAGTAATTCATTGCAGGTGCTGATAACTTGGCTATTAACTTATCTTTAACCAAAATATGCGCCATATCTTGATTTTCATTTGATTTTAATGGTGTATACATTCCAAAATCTATAACACAGACATCATTATGGCAATCGTAACTTCCTAATGCTTCACTGAATATTTCAGGTTTTGGTCTGTAACGGCTTACTAAAGTCGCTTTTTTGTTTACTTCATCAATTTTATAAATCAGACCTTCTAAGTATAAATGTGAGCTGTCACCATTAGAAAATACACTATAAAGTCCATCTTCCATTTGTGAAAAATCATGTTGCAAATAATAACCGTCATTGTCTGATAAAGGAATGGAATTTAAAGAATCCTTTCCACCTAATTTCCACATGATTTCACCTGTTTTTCTATTTATTTTTCCTATTCCAATATGTCGGAAGCTATAAATAATATTACCATCATTTGCAAATCGAACAGAATTAACATGTGACCAGTTTATTAGGTCTCCATACGTAAGGCTTGAGTTTTGATATTTCCATTGCATTTCACAAGGTGACAGGTGCTCTATTGGATTCCATTTAAAAATAATAGAATCATTAGCATTTAAAATCAGTATATCATTCATTAATGCATACCGCACACTATCTTTTTGTAACCCACTTAAACATCTTGCATCTATTTTTCTCTTCACCTGATTAGTAAATAATTTATTGCCTGTTGCATCTATTTGATAATCATGTAAGTCAAAAAATTCTCTTATGGATTCAGTATATGTTGCGTATTTTTGTAATGTATCAATAGGTTTTAATGTTGCTGTGTCGAATGTTGTTGAACCATAGAAACTACCTGGATAGCTGCTAAAAAAAGTAAGATTTCCTTTTTTTTTCTGTATTCTTGCATCTAATAAAAATGTAGTTGTAATAAAACCGCTAGTATCTGTATCAGGATTTCCCATTTGAAACCATAGCGGTGGAAACGGCTGTATGGCTTTAATTAATTGAATGGTACTGGTAAGTTTTGTTTTTCCATTTGGTACCAACACAGGTATAAAATCTTTTGTATTTAATAAAAGATTCATCCCTTTTATTTTC
>JANNVS010000319.1:0-7996 GCA_031414515.1 Sphingobacteriales bacterium
GGTATATAAACTCCTAAATGGATAAATACAATTCCACGATACATGCCACGATGTAATTGTATATTTTTCCTAGGTGACAAAACAGAGAAGATTGCATTTGAAACATTAGGAATTTTATGGATGATTTCCATAGTATTTGGATACAAAATGGCATTTTTTTCAATTATTGTATCATAGGATTTTAATAAAACTACTTTCCATCCGTCATCATGCGAAAAATCCTGGAGTCTGTTATTGACATTTTGTACATTCAAAATGGTATGAATGGTTGTGTTTTTAAGATATTCTTCTTTAATAATAGTGGAATTTTCTTCTAGGATTTTGAGCCATGGAAAATCATCCTTAGTGTAAAAATTTTTAAGTTTAAACCCAAACAAAGGCATTGCCTTTTCAAAATAATACATACTGATTCTTAAAAAAGATGCATTAAAAATGTCTATATGGGTTCTTATTCTTTTGATTAATTTTTGTAACACCTGCAAGGGTTTTATTTTTTAAAAATACAATTGTATGTTATCATATCCAAAGTCGTAATGTACATGCTGTAGTTATAATTTTATATAATTTGTTGTCGAATTGAGAATCACAAGTATTTATTTTTATTATTACAATATGACAAATTAGCTAAATATTCTGTAAATAGAGTATACCATTCAACTGAATCTTTGTAGTGGTAGATGGGTGTTTCGTTAGAATTGGTTTCTAAGTCAATAATCAGGATGCCAAGAAATAGTGATTGTTCCCTTTCAGTCATTTGCAATCCTGTAGAAAAAACCATGTCTTTTATTTTATTATAACTAACTGTAGACATTTCTATTTTATTTAGATGCTTACTTAGTTCATTGCTTAGAAATGCAATGTCATAACTATATAAGTTGTTTGCTCTTTCTTGAAGTATTCCAACTTTTTCTATACAGTATTTTATATAATTGATAAGATGCGTAAGTTTTTCTCCATTTAATTTATTTTCTTTTAAAATCAATTGACGTTCAGGCTGTAAGTAATATGTTAAAACTTCATTTAATGCAATACTATTTAATGACCGTAAGCTAAGATATCTTGGGAATTCCACCGGAATATATGTTAATGTAAAATTATTAGAGTTGCAGAATTTTAACATATTTATTACTTCACTCCAATTGTTTGTCATCACACAAAAATTTATATTTATTGTATTTTTATATTTTTTCTGACTTTCAATAAAATAATTTACATGTTCCATTAATCGTTCATAGGAAGCATTTTTACGAATCGTTTGATACAAATCTTTTTGAAGTGAATCTATAGAGATACTTAGATGAATATTTTTATGTGAAATGATTTTCTTTACTCTGTTATTTAGTATGGTGCCATTGGTTTGGATATATATTTTACAATCCGGATTTATAGCGATGATAAGTTCAATGATTTCAATGTATAACGTTATTAAAAATGGTTCACCGCCTAAAAATCGAACTACCTTTAAATAGGGTATTCCTTCTTTAACAATATTGATAAAATCTTCGGTATAATGATTTTGTAATGGAGGTAGTTTTTCTCTGTTCATTCTGATTGAACTTGAATAATTTCCATCACACATGATACATTCTAAATTGCATTGATTACTGATTTCAAATGTCATTTCGGAAGGATACTTTTTTGAACTGACAGGTAAAACATCATCATATAAACGTCCTTCAAATGCATTGAAATTTGAGGACTCAAGTTGCGTGTTGCAGAAATTACAGCCTTCTTTCAGATTATAATCTTTTATATTGTCACGTAAAAATTCAATACTTTTACTGTTCCATAAATCTGCCAGAGTGGCATCTTTTACTATGCCAAATAAATCAATATCGTTTCTGCAGCATGCAGTCACTCTGCCATCTGCTTTGAAATACATATGTTTAAATGGTGCATTACATATGATTTCTTTTGGACCTTTTAAACGAGATTTGTTATATGCAATAAGGATTGATTCACTTACAGATGGATTTATTTTTGAAGCATACTTGTAATTGATAGTACTAGAGATTAGAGTATTATAAATTTTCTTTAACGGATATAAATAATTTATAAAGTTATAATACATAAAATATTTTAGATAGATAAAGCAACTGGTAAAGAATTATCAATAAACATGCATGCTGTCTTCTCTAGTTCATGGAATTCTGATGCTTCTTTTTTTAGCTTGTAAAATGATTTTGAAATGTTTTGAAAGGTATCTTCCTCAAACATAACTTCTTTAAAAAAATAGGAAAAACGCAGTAGTGTTTTTCTTCTGATAATTTGATTTTCAGATATTTCATCTATAAATTGATTTAAACTGGTTCCATAAAATAATCTTTCTTTTTCAGTTATATAGCTTAATACAGTGCCGTTTAAAACATCATTTAGTATAGTATCTTCTAATTCCAGTATTGAAACATCTTTGTTTTGCAGGAAGTATTCGTCTCTTTTTAAAGCATCTTTTAAGTATGATTCAATAGTTTTTATAAAATAGGAATAGGTTTCCATATTTCTGGCAGTAAAAAAATTGGTTTCCACTTTTTCAAAAGTATAGTTGACTAAATACTTATAGACAACTTGTAAATAGGCAGCATTTTGTGATTTTAATGATAAATTTCTTGGAGTCTCTACATTTAATAATTTTAAAGGAGCCTTAAATCCATTTACATAATTCAGCATTAATGGAACTTCATGCCAGTTAAGTGTAAGCGGACAAAAATTAAAATTAAGATAAACTTTTCCTTCTTCTTTTAATGTAACCAATCGTTTAATATTTTTTTCTACAACTTCAAAATTACCTTTTACTCTAATTTTTTCATAAGTTTCTTTTGTGCAGCCTTCCATGGATATTCCAATATCAAACTGACCAGAATCTGCCATAGTTAAGAATTTTTGAGGCAAATAGGTTGCATTCGTTTGTAAGTGAATTTTACAGGAAGGATTATGCTGAATGATTGATTCCCAAATTTGATAGTATTTTTTTATCAGTAAGGGTTCGCCACCTATGAAAGTTGCAATAGAAAGATGTGGAATAAATTCTTGTAACTGCTCGTTAAAATCACTTGGATATACATCTTTAAGTGGAGGAAGTTTTGCTCTGTTTTTTCTGATGGAAGAGGATAATTCTTCATCACACATGAGGCATTCAAGATTACATAGGTTGCTGATTTCAAAAGACATTTGTGTCGGATAAACAGCGCTATCTGATGAATGAAAATCATATTTATTTGCAGGAAAAGACCGGTAATTACCGGTCTCTAAAACTAATTTACATCCATAACATTTTTTTAAATTATAATTTCCTAGATTTTCTCGTAATTGTTGAATGGTCTTGCCAAACCATATGGTATGTATGTTGTCATTATTAATATTGCCAACTAATGTTTCAACATTAAAACTGCAGGCAGCAACTTCTCCATTAATTTTGAAATGAAGATTATTAAAAGGAGCATAGCAAATTCTTTTTTTTGGACCAAAATCTCTTGCCTTATTGTATTCTATGACTTTTATTTTTGAAATGCTTGCATCTGTTGTTTTTTCTGGATATTCAAAATTGATAAAATCTGCTTTAAAACTCCACATTTTTTTTATTACTTGATATCCGGCCAACATTATCTTTGGATATTTTGTTGCAAAAATTTGTATTTTTTTACTGATTTTCATCCTAAAAATATAATATAGAAACTTCTTTTTGTAAGTAAATTTAACTAAAAAATTGGAGTATTCGGTATGTATATTTTAAACTTATTCTTTACCTATAAATCCGCTCCATAGCCATCTAATCCTGGCTTTTAGATTGATTATCCGATAATTCCATTTGGACAAACTAAAATGAAACTGTTTTTCTTCTTTTTCACTTAAGAAATGATGGTCAATAGTATGCTTTTCTAATAACTGCTGTATACTTGATTGTTCTATGAACGCATCTTTTTTTAATCCATGCCTTCGCCATTCTTCATTCATCCAATGAATTGCATAAAAACTGGAATTTAAATTATTGCCTGTGGCAAGTAATTTTATAATGACTGGCCAGCTGTCTTCATTAGTAAAATCGAGAATGTATTGTTCTAATTTAAATTGTTTGATTCCTGAGTTTAGTATTTTAATCGGCAACATCCAATCTTTATTATTCTCGTTGATTTGTTGGTGTGCATTTTCATAACAATATTTCATTAAATCATTATTTTTCGGACATTTTAAAATGTTTCCTACAACACCTTTATTTCCATTTTTTCTAAAAACATAATCATCTTCAAAATCAAATGGCTTTAGACAGGTTACATCCATGTCTGTCCACCAACCACCTTTTTCGTATAATAATTTATATCTAAAAATATCTGAAAATCCTGCGTAACTACCTTTGCCATGTCCATATTTATTGGTATGTATATACGAAAAAATTTCGTTGTGTGGAATTATATCACTTGCATTTTCTAAGATGGTACCTTTAGGTATATTTTTAATAACAGCATAAGACCATAATGTAAAGATATGTCCATTCTGAATAAAAGATTGAATACATAATTGCTCAATGGCACTTAATTCATTACCTATCCAGAGGCCATGAATAATTTTATTACTTTCCTTCATTGTTTTTTTTTCTTAATGGTCCAATAAATTTATAGAAAGTATAATAGTAGATTCTATCCAGATAATTTGGAAATAATAAAGTGTGTATAATCAATAATGGATAAAGTACATGATTTAATAGTATCATATGTACAAGTAGTAAAACAGGAAGCCACATTTCATACAGGTCATTTAATTCAGGTATTAAATCTATTGAACTCTTATTAAAATGAATGACCCATTTTGTAAAATAAATGATGGATAGAAGTAGCACAGGTATAGCTATTCCATAATGAGTAATAGATAATATAATGAATATTAAAATTAATTCAAATGGAAAAATAAGATTTGCTATATATTGTATTTTTGATTTTCCAAAGATAGTCGCCAATGAATTTTGATTGCATTTTTTATCATTTTCTTCATCCAGAGATATATGTGTTAAATAGTTACGAATGCCTTTTGATAATCCAAATATAAACAGACATATTAATATCATATAATCTAATTCTTTACCCTTTAAATTAATTAAATATGCCATAATATAATATAAGGTTCCGCTGTAAAGAGCATCGGCAAAAAGTGCTGAAAATGGATATGACTTTAACCGAATTGGTGGAACTGAATAGAGTATAAAAAGAACGATATTAAGTATAAAAAAAATCTGTAAAATATGACATTCATATTTTGTACAGAACAGATGGCATATATAAAAGAATAGAATTGTGCATCCAACCATAAATATTGAAAATAGATACCTAAAATTAGTAGATAGAGTACTAACAAAATTGGGCTTCCCAGCCACTAAATCATCTTTTATATCAAACTGGTCATTCAGAAAATATCCAATAATAGCAGTAATTATAGATAAGACGATATTAAGAATGTAAAGAAAAAGAAGATGATTTATGGAGATGCCTTGTTCTGGAATTCCAATATAAAAAAATAATAAAATTGGTGGAAGAATGTGGCTCCACCAATCTTTAATACGCAGATATTTCTGGTTTTTTAGTGTCATTTATAATTTAAGTATATTGAATTCACCACATTTTTTTGAAGCTAGTTGTATTTGTTCTTTTATCTATTTCTATATAATACGAGATTTTTTCTGAAGTTTTATTTTCTTTAGTAGCTATTCTTTGAATAATAGATATTGGAATCATAATAAAAATATATAACATAACAAATAAAAAACTTTTTATCGTTTTCCCAATAATTCCAATAATAAATTCTATTTTATTCGTGATGCTGTCATAAATTTCTTTTGAAAATATAAAAAGGATTGTAAAAATAAGAATTAGGAAAATAAATAATATGCTTTTAGTAATAAGATAGCCAATTGTAAAACCCAATAATTGCAGGATGAATTTCCTATTGGTTGAAATAAACTGTTTAATTTTATTCATTAAAAACATTTTTTGGTGTTAAAGAATATATATCAATTTATTTTTTTATTTTTTAAATATTTTTCTTCATATAACTTTTGTGCAACTATTTTAGCCATTAAGTTATATCCTTTAGGTGTATGGTGTCCATCATTCTTCCAATAATAGGTTTGTAAACTATCCGCATTAATTGGTATTTGTATTTCATATGCTTTCTGCAAGTCTATAAAAGATATTTTCTGTTTGAGTAATTCTTTTTTTAAAGCACTATTTTCTTTTTTAAATAGTTCATTCTGCATAGGTAAATAGATAATAACCAACTCTTTCTTTTCGTTCAATAATTGTTGCTGGAAATATATCAGGTTTTCAATCATTTTCTTTCTTTCATTTTGTCCCTTTTCTTTTTCTTCTTTTTTTTCATTTTCTATTATCATCTCTTCTGATATAAATAAATCAAAAAATCCAATTTTTATATTAAAATGTAAATCTGCTTTTTCTAATATGCCATCTATAATTCTATATAGATGACTTATAGCATAAAAATACTCATTGATTGGTAGTTTTTCCGTTTTTCCTACAAATTTAGAATCATAGATATCGCCATTGTTAATTTCAATAATTACTAAATCAGGATTGTATGCTTTTAGTTTATTTTTGTAAAGTTTTATTTCATTATAAGGATTACTGCCGCATATTCCACCATTCAGGATAGATATTTTTTTATCGTCTGATTGTATATAGTTTTGGAGTAATTTTGGAAAAGTAGAATCTTCGCTAGTGCCAAATCCTTCCACGAAAGAATCACCCAAACACAAAATTCTATATTCATCACTATCTTTTTTTACTGGCGGGAATTTTCCTCTAAAACCATACTCATTATAACCAACTTCATAATTAAAATCTTTTGAAAAATACCGGTGTTGATAAAATGCAGCATATCCATTCTGCCACGTGTTTCTTTTATTTTTTATGATACCAAGGTTATATAGAATGTTTATCTGTTTATCTTTCATATATGGAGAAAGATAAATTCCTTTTTCATTTTCGACTGGATTATTTAAAATTTTAAATATAAAAGTACAAGAAAACTCTGCCAGTAAACAAATAATTAATATGGCTTTAATATTTACTAAAATTATTTTCTTATTTGCATTTATGTTTATGGAATAAATTATTAATTTAAAAAACCAATACAATATTACATAAAAAAGTAGGGTGGTTGTAAATGTAGCAATACCAAAGCAATACAAAATTAAAAAATGAAAGATTGTTACAAGTATAAAAAAAAAGGTTGCAAACTTACGCATGTAAAATTTTAATTTTAGTAGGGTTGGTTGGTTGTAAAGTTATGTTGGTTTTATGTAGCAGCATTTTTAAATACAGTTTATTATATGTTGCGTTTCTTTAGAAAATTGAATATACAAATGGTGTGACTGCAGATGAACCACCAAAAATAATTAAAAGTGCAATTAATAAAATACTAACTATTACAGGAAGCAACCACCATTTCTTTCTTTCCCAAACAAATTGTATTAAGTCTTTTATGAGTTCCAATGTAAAATTATTTTATTTATAAAAAATGGTTTTCCCAACAACTAACAAATCCATCCCTGTTTTTATAAAACAATAATACGCATCTTTTGGTGTACAAACAATAGGTTCATCTTTTATATTAAAACTGGTATTGATAATTAATGAGCAACCAGTGTCTTGTTTAAAGGTGTTTATTAATTGCCAGAAAAGTGGATGCAATTCTTTATTAACAGTTTGTATGCGTGCACTTAAGTCTACATGTGTTACTGCTGGAATAGTTGACTTTACAGTATATAGTTTTTCATTTATGGATAGTTGAGAGTAATTATCTGGTAATCTTTTCAAGTATTCTTTCTTTATTTTGTGTACATATAACATATATGGCGAATTGCCTGTAAATTCAAAATATTTCTGTGCATCTTCTTCCAGTACAGCAGGTGCAAAAGGTCTGAAACTTTCTCTATTCTTTATCTTTAGATTCAGGTGTTTCTGCATATCCTGATTTCGCGCATCAGCAATGA
>JANNVS010000320.1:0-5834 GCA_031414515.1 Sphingobacteriales bacterium
CCGATTATAGAAGAAGCCCGCAAAGCTGCGATTGCCTTACTGGAAGAAGATGCTACAATGGACAAACCTGAGAATGCTACCTTAAAATATTATCTGCAACACCAGAAAGGCAGCAATAGTGTTTGGCGGAATATTAGTTAGGGGATTAAAAATATTTATCTTTATTTCACAGATTTCCATACCATGCTCACTATAAAAAGAACCACATCAAACGATGCAGACTTTCAGCAGCTGGTGGCTCATTTGGATAAATACCTCAGCATCATGGATGGTGATGAACATGCATTCTATGCTCAGTATAATAAAATAGATAGTCTAAAAAATGCAGTCGTTTGTTATGAAGATGAAACAGCCATTGGTTGTGGTGCATTTAAAGAATTTAAATATAAAACAGTAGAAATAAAACGCATGTTCGTGCAGCCGGAATTCCGCGGCAAAGGTATTGCCGGCCTTATCTTAAAAGAACTGGAAAACTGGGCGGCAGAACAAAATTATACAGAAGCAGTTTTAGAAACAGGCAAAAAACAAACGGATGCCCTTCATCTGTATCAGAAATCCGGCTATGTCTTAATTCCCAATTACGGGCAATATGAAAACGTGGAGAATAGTGTGTGTATGAAGAAGGCTACAAAGTAATTATTTCAAATCCATCATCAACGGCAATAAGAAATAACAAGCTAAAGAGATAAATAAAATACTTATAATATTCATAATAAACCCTGCCTTTAGCATATCTTTTAAGGCAATTTGTCCGCTGGAAAATGCGATGGCATTTGGCGGTGTGCCCATAGGCAACATGCCTGCACAACTGGCGGCAAGGCACATTGGAATCCCAAGCATCAACGGATTAATATTTAACGAAACAGCTAACGCAGTAACCACTGGTGCGAAAATAATTACTTGCGCAACATTGCTCATTAGCTCACTTATAAAAACAGAAAGCGTGGTGATTAAGAGTATCAATAAAAATAAATTATCTGGTGCAATTTGCGCTAATACATTTCCTAACAATTGAATTAACCCAGCTTCTTCCAACCCTTTTGCCAAAGCTAATCCACCACCAAATAAGATCAAAATTCCCCAAGCCATACGCTTCGTATCTTTCCATTCTAAGATACTTTCATAGGTTTCTCTATCTTCTTTTTTTATTGCTGATGGAATGGCAAACAACAACAATGCACCAATTATTGCAATAATTGCATCGTCTAATTTCAAGAGAAATAATTTATTCCAGATGCTTTGAGTTATCCATAAAAAAGCAGTGAATGAAAATATCAGCAACACGCGCCATTCTGTAGCTGACATCTTGCCCAAAAATTGTATTTCTTCATTAATATTATTTGCTGTTGCCTCACTCTTCGCCATTTTATTCGGATACAAAAATCGAGTAGTTACAATATATAGCATCAACAATAATAAAATAGACAATGGCATGCATAGTTTCATCCAGTCAAAAAAATCTATAGAATGATTTAGTTTGTCTTTTATAAAGCCTACATAGGCAACATTTGGTGGTGTGCCAATTATGGTGGCTATGCCACCTAAATTAGACGCGTATGCAATGACCAACATAAGCGCAATGGAAAAATTTTTCTGATTGCCTTCTGTATGGTTTTCTTTCATTACCAAAATAACGGATGACGCAATTGGAAATAACATCATGGTTGTTGCTGTATTGCTCAGCCACATACTTATACTGCCAGTTGCAATAATAAAACCTAAAATAATACTATTGCCATTTGTACCAGACAGGTTTACTATATTTAGTGCTATTCGTTTATGTAAATTCCATTTTTCTATTGCGAGCCCTAAAAAAAAGCCGCCCATAAATAAAAAAATAATTGGATCTCCATAAGACTTTGCCACATCTTTCGTCGACATAATATTAAGTAAAGGAAATAGCACTAATGGCAACATTGCTGTAACTGCCATAGGAATGGCTTCTGTAATCCATAAAAATATAACCAAAAAAGCGATGGCTAATACTTTTGCTGCTTTATCATCTAATTGCAATGGATTTATTGCAAACAATAAAACAGACAACAAGATGCCAATGACAATAAATACTTGTTGTTTGTAGTGTTTGAACATTATTTAAAGATAAAACTAAAAAGGAATTAGTATGATATAACTATTTTCAGTTTCTGAAAAATCTGATTATTGATTCTAAATCTTGTAATCACCGTAGCCTCTGCCAGCCTGGAATTAGTATCGCCGGTGTATATGTAGCTGGTTTCAAATAAATTATTCACCATTTTATAAGGTAACTTATATCTGTAATTCGAGAATGGCAACGCTCTTAATATATTTAATCCAAAGATCCCGCAGTTGTTATTGATATTAGTAAAGAGCAAGTATGGTAAAGTAGTACTCATATCATAAAATGAATTCGTAATAGTATCATTTGTTTCACAACCATCATACGGACGCGACGTGTGTATAATCGTAGAATCAAAGCGGTAAGAATATGTCTGAGAAAAATTACCTGCACTCGGATAATTGCTGTAGGAAAAACCAGTTACTCTTTTATAAGTGTCGTATTGAAAAAGATTGGTTGCGGTGGTTCCTGATGGCGGAATTTCATTATACTCATTTAAGGTATAAAAATCTGCGTTAAATATAATTTCATTATATCCTGACGCAGAATCGATAAAATTCAACAGGATTTTATTTTCTGTTGTTAAACGAGAATAATTGAATCTAAATATCGTTCCACCAACGATGATACTATCGAATTTTTCGGTGCTGTCGTTATAAAAATAATTGATTTCGTATTGCAAGGTTTGAATGCTTGTTCCAGTATCTACAGAAAAAACGGAAATTTTACTTGGCTGTTGACGATTAAGAATCCTAGGATCGCTATCATTTTTCTTACAAGCAAACAAGAATAGTGGAATCAGGAAAATATATTTTCGCATATTTTATTATTGAGGCACCACGCCGTTGCCCTGAACATTAGGCTTGTTTTTTTTACCGCTTTTTTTATTTGGATTATTTGGGCTTTTTAATTGTTGTTTGCGGTTAGCTTCAATTTTTTTCCAGTCATTATACTGGTCTGCTGGACAACCAACGCCTTCATGGCATGACATGAGTATTACTGAACTAAAAAACAGCAATAGAAAGTAGGTAAAATTCTTTTTCATCATAGAAATAAAGGTAGCAAACAATCTACAAAAATCCAACTATTCACTAAGAATGGCTGTCGCTTCAATTTCCACCAGCAAATCATCTGAAATCAGCTTAGAAATTTGATACATACCTGTTGTAGGTTTTATATCACCAAAAAATTCACCATGAGCTTTGCCAATGGCTTCCCATTGCGAGATATCAGTACAAAAAATGCGTGTGCGCACTACATCGTTCATGGTGGCACCAAATTCATTTAATACTTTTTCAAACTTTTGTAAAATACATTTTGTTTGTTCGTATACATTTTCTTTGCCAACCACTTCGCCGTTTACAGTTGCAGTGGTTCCTGAAATCTCGATGATGTTTCCGATTTTTACGGCACGTGCATAGCCAACTATTGGCTCCCACGGTGAGCCTTCTGAATATGTTTGTCTTTTCATTTAGTAAATATAAAAAAATAGTTTAAATGTTTTTTAAAGCTTCCATTATGGTTACAAATTCATATCCTTTTTGCATAGAAAATTGTATTAATTTTTGTTTTTTCTTATACGTATCTGCTTCTTTTATTGTTGTGCTTTTTTTAATTAATATTTCCTGCAATTTAAGAAGATACATTCCTTCATCTATTTGCAGTAATGATTGATTTATTTTTTGTATGTCAATATTTTTGGCTTGCAATTCCATAGTTATTTTCTTTCGACCCCATTTTTTAATTGTGTTTTTTCCACGTGCAAATGAATTTGCAAATCTATTTTCATTAAAAAAATTATTCTCTTTTAAATGGCTTATATAAGTTGCATAACCTGAAGATGGAACGCTTAACAAATACATTTTTTGTTTTATTTCAGACTCACATCGCTCGCGGTAAGCACAGAAGGATTCTAATTTATGTATTATTTGGTCTTCAGTTAATTCTTTATTTATTATTTGCTTTTTCACTATACAGACTTACACTTTAAACAGAATAATAAAAATGTTTAAATATCCCAAACTGGGTTTCGTTTATTATTTATCATGTAACGCAAATTCAAAACAAATGTTAGAATTAAATAAATAATAATAGGTGACCCAAGTGCAATGAAAGAAGTATAAATAAAAAACAACCGAACACGTTTAGATGGCATAGATAGTTTTCTTCCTAAATAGGAACAAACGCCATAGACGCTCATTTCTATAATGTCGCGCAATGATTTAGATTGTAATATATTGAATGGCTTTTCTAACATCAATTAAAGCTACTAATTATTATCTAAAACTTTTTGTGTATTTGCCCTCAAAATTTTATACCCTATACTACACTGTAAACACCTTTTCTTTGTACAATAATTATCGTATAATTCTATAACTGCTTGTGAGTCAAATGCATTTGATTTCTGCCATATATTATTATCAAAAAATTTTGTTTTGCTGTTATCTTCTATATGTGTTTTATATAATAAGTTGAACGCATTATTTATGTGCATTTCTTCGCTTGTAAATTTTCCATAGGCATACAAAATAGGTGCAAACACATTTATTTTTAAGACGGATTTAAAATCATTGCCAAGTATTTTAGGCTTTACTTTGCTAATTTTATCAAAAACATAATGATGGTTCCAGTATTCTGAAACTTCAATATTATCTAAGAATCCTGTTTCATTATCCGATTCAATGACTTTATTTAAAAATGGCATTTGTGTTATAATTTTAGCAAACCATGCTATCCGTATCGTTGGAAAAGATATCGGTCGAATGCGCAAGAATTGCCAATGATGTTCTTGTATTTGATTTAGTTTATATTTATGTTTTAAAAAAAGATATTCTTGCTTTAACTCTCTTGGATAAATTTCGACAAAATCTTTATTTAAAAATCCTGCGGTTCCAAATAACAAAGCTTCTATTTGAAAAATATCGTCTGCATGTTTTAGTAGTATCTTATAGTCGATAAAATTCGTTAATAATTCAAATGGTTCCTTATTAATGTGGCTGCCAAAATATTTGCCAAGCAATTGATAGCATGTTTGTTCCCAATCATTATTGTTTTTAGATAAATTAGCTAAAATTTCTTTGGTTTTTCTTTCCAATCGTTCAATTACCAACCTTTCTTTCCAATTTTCAAGAGTAAAGACATCTACATCTTCAAGCAAATTTTTACAAATTAGTTCTTGCTTTGATTGCATCATTGTTTCATATCTTTCTAACAATACTTTTGGAATTCGTCCGTTTAACTCAACTGTCGGAAGTAATAAATCAAGCTCATCATTAAAATAGACTACATGCAATATCACATTGTCATATTTTTTATCAAATTGATGTTTGTGCAATTTCCAATCAGAAGCATATATGTGTAATTCAATATTACCAATTAAAATAATATCATCTATTTTTATTTTAGCATTCCAGAAGTCTGGCCCGCCATCTTTATTGTATCTTCCAAAATCAATTATTTGCAAATCACTTCCATTTGTAGTTTTAAGTTCCTTACTATTAAATAATTTATTCTGCCAAATAAAATGGAATAATCTCTCTTGCATAATTGTATCTTTTATTTACTATCTATTAAGATACATTTGGCAGGCAAATTCCATAAATAAAATACAACTATTATTTGATGTATGCTAAAATGCCTTCCGATAAATCGGAAGGCATTGATTTGTTTAGTCTTTTTTTTTATTTTTTTAGAATGGACAGACTTTACAAGGGTCTACCTGTATATCGAAGCGTTC
>JANNVS010000321.1:0-2905 GCA_031414515.1 Sphingobacteriales bacterium
ATAAAATTCATATCTATTAAACATCCATCCAAATAATTAAATATGAACACTGTAATTCACAAAGCAAACGAAAGAGGCAATGTAAACCATGGCTGGTTAAAAGCAAACCATTCATTTAGTTTTGCCAATTATTACGATCCAAATAAAGAACAATTTGGTGCGCTTCGCGTATTGAACGATGACATTGTAGAAGCGGGTTATGGTTTTGGAATGCATCCACACAACAATATGGAAATTGTAACTATTCCATTAAAAGGTGCTTTGAAACACAAAGATTCTACAGGCAATGAAGGCATTATAAAATCAGGTGACGTGCAAATCATGAGCGCTGGAAAAGGTATTACACATTCTGAACATGCAACAGTAGATGAAGATGTAAATTTATTTCAGATTTGGGTTTTTCCTAAGAAAGTAAATATAGAACCGCGCTACGACCAACGTTTTTTTGATGAAAAAGAAAGAGAAAATAATTGGCAAATTGTTGTAAGTCCAGAAGCAGCACACAACGCACTTTGGATAAACCAAGACGCGTATTTTTCTTTAGGAAATTTTGATGCAACAACAACTTACCAATTAAATAAACAAGATAACGGCGTTTATTTAATGGTTATAGAAGGCGAAATAGAAATTGATGGAAACATTTTATCTAACCGTGATGCGATAGGAATTACAGACGCGAAAGACTTTCAAATTAATATTTTACAACCATCAAAATTATTAGTGGTAGAAGTGCCGATGAAGTAAATTTAGCAAACCTGAAGGTTTAGCTTGGCTTCAGCCTGATAAAACCCACGAGGTTTTTATATTTCTTTCGCTAGGTAAATAGCATTTTGTATACCAAGCAAATCTTTTGAGGTAAAAATTCTTTGAGGAATTAATAAATCTTTTTTACGGTTTTGCATAAGGCATGCGACCTATCGCCTTTGAAACAAAGTATGCATCAAGGCCTTGACTGATTAGGACTTCGGATGCAGATAAATTTATAAATCCGTCCTCGCCAACCATTGCATCATCTATATCTACCTGCTTTACACTGCCAACAATTAGTATTGTGTCATTCAAAGGAATAGGAATGCTGTCTTCAAACTTCATGGCCATTTTTACTACAGCTTCTTTCACAAATGGAGCGGAACAAGATGGATGATACAACTCATTAAAACCTACTTTTTCAAATTCTGAAATACCTTTGTCATACCGCGCTGAAGTTTGATGAGCTTTTTCATACTGTGAAGCCTGAATATAGTTTAAAGTATATTCTTTTGTTTCAAGAATGTTTTGCAAAGTATCTCTCTGTACAATGCTTGGCCTATTTATTAACCCAAATAAGGCTGGATTAGCGCCGAGGTGTATAAGCGAATTAAATATAGCCAGGTTTGCATTGCCATCTTCCGACTTAGAACCGACCAAAACTGCTTGGCGAAAACCAGCTAATGAATTGATAAAGACGGTTCTGTATTGTTGCTCTAATTTTTCTATATCTTCTTTTTTAAAAATCATATTGTTGTATTTATTTTTTGCTCATTCTGCATCTATCACTGCAATACTTAATTTCTTCCCTTTTCTTTTTCCATTTTTTTCGCCAATTAAATGGTCTTTCACAAACTATACATATTCTAGAAGGTATGTTTTGCTTCTGTACTTTTTTCATTTTTTAAATATTTTTCTATTAAAAAATATTTCAGCTGTATTTTTTATAAAGCAATTAATATTTTATTTAATTTATTTATCGCTTACTTACTTTATTCATCGAAATTGTTTTTTGACGGCTGCATTTAAAACGAGAAATATCAGGATTTCTTTTGAATGCATGTTTTTGACTTATGCCACTATTTACTCTCTTTCTCCATAAATTAAAACTACTGCGTTTTAATTCTCTTCGCATGAGAACAATTACATTAGCCTCTGTAAAACCAAATTGTATTTTAATAGCCTCAAAAGGCGTTCTGTCTTCCCAAGCCATTTCAATAATCCTGTCAATATCCTTTTGTTCCATTATTTTTAGAATGAAGTTCGTTTCCAATTAACGGTAACAGGTGAGCCTTCGGCAAGCATAACCGAATCAGGTTTTTGCTCGCTCAAAAAAGAGAAATCGTTTCCATACATGGATTTAAAATCACAATGAATAGAATAGTCTATTATTTTATTCACCTGCCATCTAGGATGGTTTACTTTGTATTCCTGAGTAAGCTGAGTATTCATTTTTGTATATCCGTAATAATGTTCAAAGATGAATTCCTCTACACTATCTGGTAACATTTTTTCATTTTCGTTAGTAGCATTTACAGTTATGTGATTCCATTCTTTATTTATTTTCCATTGATATTTTATATTCTTGGAAAGAGTTGTAATTTTTATTTCATTTTTTGTTGGAATGGCAATATAATGTTCTTTATAAAGTTTGTTGGCAAGCCATGCTACTGGTTTGTACGGAACAGTTTCGTTTATAAAAACCACTCCACGCTTTATAGTATCACCTTCCACTCTTTTTACATAAAAGCGCAGATTGATTTCTTCAAATGTTCCTAAAAATGGGATTGGCATATTGAATAGACTGGTGCGTTTAAACATAAAACCAACAAGACTCACATAGGTTTTATTTTGGTAATAATCCAGTTCAACACCATTCGGTAAATAAGGCTTTAGTATATCAGGATGTATGGCATAATTTGCCATAATCAGATTTTCCCAACGAGCTGATAAAAAAGTATCTATCATTTTATAGTACTAAGTATTATTTTATTATTTAAATTTTCAAAGAAGACATTCCACCATCAACATGTAAAATTTGTCCTGTTATACAACTTGCCTTTTCGGAAAGCAAAAATGCTGCCATATTTGCTATGTCTGTTGTAGTGCCAATTCTTTTTAATGGATGTCTTTGAGCATTTGCATCTATTTTTTGCTC
>JANNVS010000322.1:0-2268 GCA_031414515.1 Sphingobacteriales bacterium
GATAGGATAGCTGATTTTGCATAAAATAGGCTGCTAACTCATGGAAGCCACTTCTACCACCTGGTACAAATAACCAGTTCTTATTGAGAAAATTAATAGTATCTCTTCTTTCTGCATCAAATTTTACATTATAAAAATATTTTGACATTAACTCTGCTACATATGGATCATCAAATGTATTTCTATCCATTACCTTACACCATCCACACCATTGAGTATAAAAATCAATGAATATATTTTTGGGATTTTTTGCATTGAGTATTACCATTTCTTCCCAACTCAACCAATTAATCTTTTTTTCATTAGAGCTTTCAGCTGTAATTGTATTTTGAGTCTTAGTGGTAATAGATTTTATTGATTTTGGTGGTGACCCTGCAATACTAGATAATGCTAGTACTACAAAAAATAATGTCATCCATCTTTTAATTTCTTTCATATCGATAACTATAAATTATTTTATTAAAAATTATTGACCAGATTGGAATTGCTGAAAATCCATTGTTTTATAACTTCCACTATTGTAAAATTTTAAAATAGCATTCATTGATTCTACATCTTTGAATCCTGGAAATGCCTGTAATTTAGTGCCATTTGCATCTAAAACTACCAATGTAGGATAACCTAGTTTTCCGCCAACACTTCCTAAATCTAATGCTAATTGATTTGCACCACGTGCACCAGTTTTTGTAAAGCTATAAGTCTTACCATTAAATGACACTGGATTTGGTGTTTCAGCATTTAATTTTACTGTTGTAAAGCTTTCATTCAGTAATGAAACAACACTTGCATCCTGAAAAGTATTTTCATCCATTTTTTTACACCATCCACACCAGTCAGTGTATATGTCTACTAAAATAAATTTTTTATTAATACTTTTCGTGCTTGCTAAAGATTGGTCAATAGTCATCCATTTAATTTCACTTTCGGATGTATTGAAAGACTTGATTTTTGCACTAGAATAATTAAGCGTACAACTGGTTATCACCATAAATACAAAAACTTTTAAATTTAACTTTTTCATGTTTAATTTGTTATTTTTATCTGATATTGCAAATTTTAGACCAATCTCAGAGATTTTGTAAATTTAATTAAAAACTGTGGAAAGAAAAATAATTGTTTCAGTTTCAGGCGCAAGTGGTGCAATATACGCTAAAGTGCTGTTTGATAAGTTATTACATATAAAAACTCAAGTTGAAAAAGTTGGAGTTGTGCTATCTGATAATGCAAAAGAAGTTTGGAAATATGAACTTGGAAACGAGTTGTATAAAGATTATCCGTTTGATTTTTATGATAAAAATGATTTTATGGCTCCTTTTGCATCGGGTTCTGCTAAATACGATACGATGATTATTTGTCCTTGTTCTATGGGTACTTTAGGTAGAATTGCCGGTGGAATTTCGAATGATTTAACTACACGTGCGGCAGATGTTATTTTGAAGGAAAGAAGAAAGTTGATTTTAGTTGCGCGCGATACACCATACAATCTCATTCACATAAATAATATGAAAACCGTTACAGAAGCAGGTGGAATTATTTGTCCTGCAACGCCGAGTTTTTACAGTAAACCGGAAACTTTTGAGCAATTAGCAGCAACCGTAATTGACAGAGTGATTGATTTGTGTGGTTTGGAGAATGAAAGTTATCGTTGGAATGATAAATGATTTACGATGTACAATTTACTATGTATGTTTTTTATTTTCGTCGTATTTCAAAATAGTTGGTAAAATTTCTTATATGAAATTTTTCTTTCACAAATTTTATAATTGGATAATTCAATCCACTATTTTCTTGTGGAACAAAACCATCTTTTAATAATGCTGTCTGAAAAACAGGAATAGCAAATACTAAAGTAGAATCATTTTTAATTTTAGATGTAATTTTTTGCAGAATTTTATCAGTTGGAATTTCCGTTTTGTTGGGCCATTCTGTTAATATTTTAGATTCGTGCGTATGTAAAATAGTATAGGCTGTAAAATCAGGTACTACAACCAAATTTGGATTTGATTTTTTTAAAGAATCTAATTCTTGTAAAACTAAAAAGGTATTTTTATTAGTGTAAATTCCACTCGCGCCTTCAACTATATTATCTAATTTATAGGTAAGGTTTTTTGAAGGTAAATCGCGGTAAATATTATTTATTCTTGCAAAATAAAATGTTGCTAAAGTTATCAATAGAATTGAACAAAATATTTTATTCGATAATTCAATCTTTATAGAATCGGATGAATAAAATAATAACAACGAAATAATTCCGCCAACAAACAAAGC
>JANNVS010000323.1:0-2230 GCA_031414515.1 Sphingobacteriales bacterium
TAAATCATCATCATCAATAGAAATAGCTGCAGTATTCGGTGGTATGCTTCCTAAGTTTTCTGCAAATAACAATAGTTGATTATCTTTTTTCTTTAAATCAAGTTTAATCGTATATTTCTCTTTTTTTAATAAAAAATTAGTTAACAACCAAGTATCATTAAATTTTAAGGAAATAATATCACCGTCTTCTTTATTATTGTCCCAAATTTGCAATACAATACTTTCTTGTTTCACGTTCCATTCTTTGGTAGAAACTAATTTTCGTTTGGCTACTTCTTTTGTATTCTTTTTTACAGTGATGATAGAATCTGTTTTACGTTCTAATTTTGAATATAACGTATCTTTTTCCGATGGAAATAGTTCAACAGTTGTAAAACATTCAAATGTTGGTATATAATTTCCTGCGGAATCTTTCAACGAAAAATCTTCTATCTTTCTGTAAATCGGATTGCGGTATAAATCCAGCATATACTGTGTTTTCGCATCTTTCTTCAATTGAAAATAACCAGTAAAACAATCGCCAATATGTGGAATGACGTATGGAAACTCACTTATTTTTTTAAATGAATTGATATATAGTTTATACTGATCCTTTAACGTAGTATTCAACACAAATTCTCCAACATAATCGCCACTAAAGACTTTCAGTTGTATATTATATTCTGTTTTAGAAACGGTATCAATTTTTGCATTAATAAAATAATTTTTGTTATCTGTGTGACCAATAATAGTGCCGCGCCACTTGCCTATTATGCTATCTTTTGATGCAGAAAATGCTAAAGAGAAATTTAAAAAGAAAAAAAGTATGAGTAAACGTTTGTTCATTTTCATTTATTGTTAATCGTACATTGTCATTGTTAATCATTCATCATCTTCCAAATCGTTACACATTCTATTGCTTGTTTTATATCGTGTACACGTAATATAGTTGCACCATTCTGCAAGGCAAGCGTATTCACAATGGTAGTTGCATTCAACACATTTTCAGAATTAGTTTCCAATAATTTATACAACATACTTTTGCGAGATAGACCAACCAATATTAACTTATTTAATTCCTTAAATACAGCAAGATTTTTTAATAAAGAATAATTTTGTTCCATTGTCTTAGAAAATCCAAAACCTACATCTATAATAACATCTTTTATGCCAAAATCATTTGCTTTGTTTGTTTGTACAATAAAATAATCTAAAATATTCGTTAATAAATTTTCGTAGCTTGTTTCTTTATGCATTGATTGCAAAGTGCCTTGTTTGTGCATCAAAATCAGCGGACAAGTATATTTTGCTGCAACTTCAAAAATGCGTTCATCTTCTGTGCCGCCAGAAATATCGTTAATAATAGAAACACCATGCAAAATAGCTTCTTCAGCAACTTTACTTCTGAAAGTATCAATACTTAAAATGGCTTCCGGAAAATATTTATGAATGTTTTTAATCGGTTCAATTACTCGTTTCAATTCTTCTTCTTCAGTAATAAATTCAGCTTTTGGCCTAGTAGACATTCCACCAATATCTATAATAGTTGCACCATCATTTAGTATTTTTTCTACTTGCAACAAGATGGATTTCTCATTTGTATATTTTCCACCATCAAAAAAAGAATCAGGCGTTACATTCAAAATTGCCATCACAATTGGTGAATCAATACTTACTAATTTTCCTTTGCAGTTTAATGTAAAATATTTCATAAAAAACGAATACGCACCACTTTTGGGTTGAAAACAAGGTTAAAGTTATGTATTTTTGGTGATTGATTCTTCAACAAACTCAGTATAAGATATAGAAATGAGCGAAACAACAATTACTCAATACGAAACAGCATTTGCCAGATGCAAAGATGTTTATTTGAAGAAAACAAAAGACTATGGTACATCTTGGCGAATTTTACGCGCGCGTTCCATCACCGATCAAATTTATATCAAAGCAAAACGCATCAGAACCATTGATGAAACTGGTGAAAATAAAGTTGGTGACAGTATAGAATCGGAATTTATTGGTTGCGTAAATTATGGTATCATCGCAATTATCCAATTGAATTTAGAAAGTAAGAAAGACTATGCTGTTGAATTAAAGCAGGAAGAAGCAGAATTGCTTTTTGATGAACAATACAATGTTGTTTATGAGCGTTCCGATTCTCTTCCAGAAACAACTGATGATGATGGTTTTCCCGAGCCGCTGTAGCTCCCGAAGAATTTCCATCATCTCGATGCGCGCCCGCGGATCGAGG
>JANNVS010000324.1:0-8225 GCA_031414515.1 Sphingobacteriales bacterium
CAGAAACGATAGTAGTCACAGAAAGCGTAATGCCTAATGCGGAAATATCTAAAGCAACACCGGATAACAGTTCAAATGCACTCGACTGGCAAGGTACCTATAGCGGCATCCTTCCCTGTGCAGACTGTGAGGGAATCCAAACAAGCATTACTTTAAATAATGACCTGACATACGCTATGACAACAAAATATCTTGGTAAAAAAGAAATAAAGGAAACAGAGAAGAAAGGAACATTTATCTGGAACAAAGGTGGAATCAACATTACATTAAACGGCATAGAAAATGCACCGTCTCAGTACCTGGTGGGTGAAAATAAACTTATCCAACTGGATATGAAAGGAAATCGCATTTCAGAAGTAACCGCAGAAAAATATCAGTTAAGAAAAAATTAATAGTGAGAAAAAACAAAAAAAATGAAACAAACAAAAACATTCAGCAGACTTCTAATATTAACAGCATGTATCATGATTTTATTCAGTTGCTCCTCTACCAAAAAAATTAAAACGGCAGCTACCGAACAGGAAGTAGTGTATTCGCTGACAGAAACCTATTGGAAACTTATTGAGTTAAACGGAGAACCTATGGTACCTTCTGAGACAAATAAAAAAGAGATGAACATCATCATCAAGAAAGACGGAAATATCGTGAATGGACATGGCGGCTGCAATAGTTTCAGAGGAACCTATACCCTGCTAGAAGGAACAGACCGTATCACTTTTTCGCAAATGGCTTCCACCTTAATGGCATGCATTGATATGAAAAAAGAAACTGAGTTTATGGATGTACTTTTAAAAGTAGACAACTATTCCATTAAAGGAAATATATTAAGTCTGAATAAGGCAAGAATGGCTCCTTTAGCTAAGTTTGAAGCAGTTTATTTGAGATAGTAAAATCTTTTTCATATCAATCAAAAACCAAGACATTAGAATACACTTATTTTGGGTGTCACTTACTTCTCTAAAGCATTGTTGAGCTAAACACTAACAACAATAAACTCTTCAATAAATTTTAAATAATATTATCTCGACAAATCATCAGGATAAATTCCATCGGCAATTTTGCTTCTTAAGGCTGCAATCACTAAATCTTTTTCTTCTGAATAGGTAACACCACACCATTCTTTGCCATCTGGTAATAATTGCACTTTTATCTTGCCTTCTTTCATCATCGTAGAAACAACGGTTGGTATCAAAAACTCGGCTTTGGGTTCATCTATGTTTTTTGCAAAAAATGTTTGCCATTGGCTTTCCAGTTCATCAAACAGAAAACAGGTAAAACCCCAAAAATTCATCGATGCATAACTATCAGATGGAATATCTGTGAAAGAACCATCTGCATTTTCGTTTTGCAACAAACCATCGCGCAAATCTATTTGCGTCATTTCTGTAATAGAAACCAGTTCGTTGTTTTCATTCAGCGCACAAACACCACGCGAAACCGATCCAATATCCGACAAAGTATTTTCCAACGGATAACCCACCAAAGAAAAAGTCGGCTCATTGTTATCACAATTTGACAAAAAATGATGTATGGAAACATAGGCTTCTCTTCCGTAAAAATCATCTGCATTAATTACTACAAATGGGTTTTTCACCAATTCTTTCGTTACCAAAATCGCCTGACCTGTGCCCCAAGGTTTGGTTCTGGAAACTGGTGCATTTGCAGGTGCTTGCTGTATGGCAAAGCTGATTGGTAATTTATTCTTCCAAACTTTGTCCATATGCTCTTGCATATCCTCTAATAAATCCTTACGTGTAATAATCACAACATCATTAAAACCAGCTTGTTGTGCATCATAAATAGCGTAATCCATCAGCCATTCGCCACTTGGTCCAAAACTGGCTGCCTGTTTCACGCCACCATATCGGCTACCCATTCCAGCCGCCATAATTACTAAAGTTGTATTGCTCATGGTGCAAATATAAGGAAAGAGCGTTTATGGCAAAACGTATTTAATGAACATCTGTAAAATAACCATTTATAAGGAACTAAAATTAATTAATCTATTGTTATTCATTCTGCGTTGTCAGGTTCATGCTATTTGCCTACATTTGCGCTTCAATTTAATTAAGAAAAAATGAATTTTGACAAAAACACGGTCATTGGTATTGTTCTTATAATGCTGATATTTCTTGGCTTTACTTTTTATACCAAACAACAAGAAGAAGCCTATTTAAAAACACATCCAAAAACAGAGCAAACTGCAAAATATCCAGTTAGCGATACAAATAAGCCTACCATAACGAACGATTCTTCTAAATCTGTTTCTACTTTAAATTCTACCCTTGATTCATCAACGGTTGCTAATAGTTTTGGTAGCTTTGCTCCTTTTGCAAATGGAACAGAGCAATTAACAATTATTGAAAGTGAAAATTGTATTTATACATTTTCTAACAAAGGTGGTATTATAAAGAAAGTAGTCTTAAAAGAGTATAAAACATTTACTAAACAACCTCTTATTTTATTTGAAGATAAAGGAAATGATTTTAATTTCTCATTTATTACAAATGATAGTAAATCAGCCATTCAGACAGAAAGCCTTTTTTTTAGCACGAACATAACAAGTAAAAAAATAAAAGGTGATGAAAAATTAGATGTTGTATATAAAATTGACTTAGGCAATGGAAAGATATACGAACATAAATACACATTAAACGGAAAAGGCTATGCCGCTGATTTTATTATTAATGCTACTAATTTTGCCAATGTTATTCCTGCGAACCAATCTATTACTTTAAACTGGAATCAGAATTTACCAGCACAAGAAGGTGGAATTGACGATGAACGATTTAATGCTTCAGTATATTATTATAATGACTTAAAAGAAGAAGATGATATTACTAGTGACAAAGAAAAAACACTGGAAACTCCTTTGCAATGGGTTTCTTACAAGCAAAAATTTTTCAATACCTCTATTATTGCCTCTAAAGGATTTTTTAAATCTGGAGCAAAAATAAATGTAGTAACACCAACGGAAAGTAAAACAATAGTAAAAACATTTACTACACAATTACAAATTCCATTTAGTAATTCAAATGTTTTTAGTTTTCCAATGCGTCTCTACATGGGTCCAAATAAATTTACTGAATTAAAAAAGATGGACGTTGAGTTGTCAAGTATTGTACCATTAGGATGGAGTATTTTGAGTTTGATAAATAAATATTTTATCATTCCAATTTTTCATTTCTTAAGTAAATTTATTTCTAATTATGGAATTATAATTTTGGTTCTCGCCATAGTTATAAAATTGGTTACGTTTCCATTTACGTTTAAGTCGACAATGTCAATGGCAAGAATGAAAGTGCTGAAACCAGAATTAGATGAACTGAAGAAAAAGTATCCAGATCAGGCAACCTTTGGTCAAAAACAAATGGAATTATACAGTCAAACTGGTGTTAGTCCATTTGGTGGTTGTTTACCGATGTTATTGCAGATGCCTATTTTGATTGCTATGTACCGGTTTTTTCCTGCTTCTATTGAATTGCGGCAACAACCTTTCTTATGGGCAACTGATTTATCTAGCTTTGATTCCATTATTTCATGGAAACAGGAAATCCCTTTTATAAGTAGTTTCATTGGCAACCACATTAGTTTATTTACCATTTTAATGGCTATATCTTCTATTGCAGTAACAAAGCTAACGCAACAATCACAACCTACTACAGGTGGCAATGATATGATGGCTCAACAAATGAAAATAATGGTGTATGTAATGCCGATAATGCTAATGTTCATGTTCAATAAACAACCAGCTGCATTGAGTTATTATTATTTCTTATTTAATGTATTAACGATTGGACAAAACTGGATTATACAAAAATTCTTTGTAGATGAAGATCAAATACATTTGCAAATACAAGAGAATAGAAAAAAACCACCAAAACAAAATACATTTCAGCAAAAAATGCAGGAAATGATGAAGAAACAACAGGAGCTAAAGAAAGGCAAATAATCATATAATAAATCATAAAAGGAAAGTCGTAAGTCATAGATTTACGGCTTTTCTTTTTTTATTACAAGATATATTTATATTTTAGAAGATGCAATATAAGTTGTCATATTTGCCATTACTAAAAATAGTGTTGTCACTTATTGCTGGAATATTATTAATCGATATATTCTCTATTCCATTTACAGTTAGTTTAGTTGCTACTATTCTTTTAATGATTTTCTTACTCATTAGCCATTTTACGATTTCAAATTCCACTACAAAAATAATTAATTCCATAATAATTTATTCTTTAGTTTTTATGGTTGGTGGATTAATGATTACCAATAAAAAATATAACAATCAAAAGAATCATTTTAGTAATTATAATGCTTTGTTTGCAAAAGGAATCATAATTAAACCATTAGAAGAAAAGGACAAGTCATTTAAAACGGTAATATCTGTTGAGCAAGTCATTGATAGCATAAATACGATAAAACATACAAGTGGAAACTTGCTGGTGTATATTAAAAAAGATAGTATGCTTTCAACTTTAGAAATTGGAGATGAAGTTTTATTTCAGTTGAATTACAAGCCAGTTGAAGGTCCTAAAAATATAGGTCAGTTTAATTATAAACATTAATTACAATACAAATCTATTTTTCAGCAACAATATATTAATACCAGTGAAATCTCTATACTTCAAAAACACAAAAGTTTATCTTTCAAACGGTTCAGTAATTCTATTGGAACATTTGTACAATCTATACTACGAAAATATATTCCAAAGAAAGAAAATTTTTCATTGGCAGATGGTATTCTGTTGGGTCATCGTGCAGATATAGATATTGAATTATATAATGCATTTGCTTATACTGGCATTCTACATATATTATCAGTTTCAGGATTACATGTTGGAATTATTTATGGAATGTTGGTTTTCTTTTTGAGTTTTATAAAAGATAGAAACAAGAAAATAAAAATTGCAAAATTTCTATTCATCTTTTGTTTTATCTGGTTATTTGCTTTTGTCACTGGTTTTTCAGCCGCCTGTGTACGAGCTGCCTTCTTGTTTTCGTTATTGAATTATGGAAAGCTTAGTAAAGAAAATGTAAGCAATCTTAATTTACTTGCTGGTGCTGCAATGCTTCAACTTTTAATTGATCCAAATAATTTATTTGATTTAGGATTTCAACTTTCTTATTTAGCTATGTTAGGTCTATTTATTTTTGCTAAGCCAATATATACTAGCTATTACCATCCGAATAAACTTATAGATTGGACATGGAAATTATGGTCGGCATCCATAGCTGCACAATTGTTCACAGTACCATTGAGTATTTATTATTTCGGAAATTTCCCAACTTACTTTTTGTTCGCTAATATCTTTGCCATACCATTATCTGCAATAATACTATGGCTTTGTGTATTATTGGTTATGTTTAGTTTTATTCCGTTTCTATCAACGATACTCGGTTCGATTAATTCATTAGTGATTTCACTTTTTATTCAACTCACCTATTTCTTTTCCAATTTACCACTTGGCAAACTATTTAATTTATACCTATCGAAATGGCAACTACTCATCTTATTTATTGCGATTCTTTATTTAGTCTTTTTTGTAATTCAACGAAAAGCAAAATACATCTTGGTTACTTTAAGTTTATTTATAGTGACAATTTTTATATCCTATGCTTACAATATTCAACAGCAAAATAAAGATGAGTTAATATTATATTCTGTTCCAAAGAATTTTGCAATCGGTATAAACAGGAAAGAGAAACAACTTCTTTTTACTTCAGACACCTTGAAAGAAAAAGCATTTTCCTTTTCCATCAAAAACTCATATCGAATTTTTAGAATTAATGAACATCAAACCTCTCTTTTAAATGATTCGACTAATACAAATGATATATTTATTGATAACAACTTACTTGTTATAAATAACAAAAGTTTTTATTTTTTAAAGAAAGACAATACTCGTAAAGTATTTTCACAACCACTGGAAATAGACTACCTGGTGTTAAGTGATAATTGCTATCTGAATATTGGAAGCATTAAAACAAATTATGCTTTCAAGCAACTATTAATCTCAAGCAATAACAATAGTTATCATTTAAAAATCTTCAGAAAGCTATTAGACGAAAATAAAATGAAATATATTGATTTGAGTGAGCAATCAATGATTATTACAGACTAGTACTTATTTAATAGAATTCTGTAATTTAATTATTGTTGTTTCTAATGGACAACTCATTCCTTTATTTTCGTATATCTAACTAATCTTTCCTCTTAATCCATAAATAATTATACAGAGTGAAAAGACCATAGTTAGTCCAACTGAAGTGAATCCGCCTGAAACAATAAGTTCATGAAATTCTGTTCCTGCAAATCCTGCTCCTGATATTGGTGTCATTCTAGAAGTGCCAAAAAATGCAGCAAATAGTGTAACCAGCCAATTGACAAATGTTCCATATATTAATGTGCCAAGAAGGATTTTTCTAAATCTATCTGAGATTTTCAATTCATTCCATATTATACCTACAACAACCAAGAATGTTCCGTTCATAACGCCTTCCAGATGTGCTGCCAAGCCCATTTTAGGATTCTTTAATGTCATAATGATAAATCCAGTTAATAATCCAAAGAGGAACAATAACATTCCTAGCATTTTTAATTTTCTTGGTGTCTGTGTGTTCATGTTTTATATTTTATTATTATAATTGTTTAAAAATATTGACCATATCTAGTAGTGTAAAATTAATTCACTATTATATTTAAGCAATATACTATCATAGGTTATTTCCTTCGAATAAAAATATGCTTAATATTTTTTTTACCAGTTTCTCTTTCATCTACTTCAAATTTATTTATACTTCTTATTAAGGGTAACATCTTTGAAAACCCATAATTCCTAGGGTCAAAATCTGGTTTCTTTTTTAGCATTAAATTTCCTAATTCACCTAAAAACGTCCAGCCATTTTCGTCCGCTAAGTCTGCAATGCTTACTGAAAATAATTTTATTATTTCCGGGTCAATTTTATTTAGCGGAACATTTGTGGTTTTATTAGCAGATTTAGAATTTCTTTTATTGACATTATCAGTAGTATTTGTCTCTTGTTTTAATATTTCTATATAAATAAATTTATCGCAAGCAGTTATAAAAGGATTAAGTGTTTTCTTTTCACCAATTCCAATAACTTTCATTCCTGCTTCTCTTAATCTAGTTGCCAGTCTTGTAAAATCACTATCGCTGGATACTATGCAAAATCCGTCCACTTTCCCAGTATATAAAATATCCATAGCATCTATGATAAGTGCACTATCCGATGAATTTTTGCCAGACGAGTAGCTGAATTGCTGAATCGGTGTAATTGCATTCTCTAAAAGCACATTTTTCCATCCTGAAACCGTAGGTTTTGTCCAGTCAGCATAAATTCTTTTAAAAGTAGGTGTACCGTATTTTGCAATTTCTTCAAACATTTCTTTCACATTCGCATAGGGTACATTGTCTGCATCAATTAATACCGCTAGATTGAGTTCTTTCATATTTTCCATGTTATGGCAATTTAAGTATTCAATAAACTATTTCAATATCAACTGAATTACTTATTGAAATATACAACTTTTTATTTTATATCTTTTAAAAATACCCTTATTCCTTTTTTGACGGTAATATCAGATGTTGAAATTAAAATTGATGCTATATAATTGTTTTCTACGCACCTATTTGTATTTTTGAAGCAGAAAAACTACAATGGTTGCAAAAACTAAGAAAGAGAAATTTAGCTCTGTAGATAAGTCTACGAAAACTAAACCAAAATCTGTTGAAATTTCTAACATATTTGAATTTTGGAAAATTCAACGATTTCCTGCATTAATTATAGTAGTTCTTTCATTTGTCTTATATGGTTCATCTATAGGTTACGGCTATATCCTGGATGATAAAATTGTATTGTCAGAAAATAATTTTGTAAAAAATGGATTTGATGGCTTGTCAGATATTTTTGGAAAGGAAAGTTTTACAGGCTATTTGGGTGAGCAAAAAGATCTTGTTGCTGGTTCAAGATATCGACCACTTTCAATTGCAAGTTTTGCAATTGAGTTTGCATTTTTTAAAGAAAGTCCAAGAATAAGTCACTTCATGAATGTATTATTCTATGCATTAACTGGATTGGTACTTTTTCGTGTTTTGAGTTTATTTTTTACTTACGATCAATCGCGCGAGAACCAATATCGCTGCGATATTGCATACCCGTAAATCGTATCGACTGCAGCATGTCTTACGCACTTCGTT
>JANNVS010000325.1:0-4588 GCA_031414515.1 Sphingobacteriales bacterium
TGTTAAGTTCTGATGCCGTGGTCCAGGTATTTATAACCATATTATTTTCTATTCTTGCTTGGTATCCTATAAGTTCTACTGGCAAAGTAGAGCTTGGAGAAAAAACTACTGGAACTGTAGTAATAACATATTTTAAACCCACTGCACCACTAGTAGCAGAATTATACGGATATGCTGTTGTATTGATATTGTTTTTTATTCTGAAACTATATTCTATAGTTATATTAAATGAATTACAAGTACCTGAAACAATATAATTCATTGGACTATTGCCAACTGGAATACAGCTTGCAGAATTTGCCGTTGAACTTAATATAACAGCAGATTCCAATTGATAACTTGCAGCATCAAAAGATAAATTTGTTGTTGGCTGCATATAACTTATATCACCAGCCACTAGTCTAGGATAATTGTAAGTACATTTATAACTAAAGATTCCACCAACAGGATCCTGTCTTGTAATTTGTGATGTACCTACCAAGCCACCGCCATTGGAACTGATTTGCTCTTCAGTTGTTAAACCTGTAAGTGTATCTAAATAATTGGTATTATCATCTAAATCTCTAACCCTGAAAATTACATTTGTAGGATATCCGCTTCCACTGCCAAAACATGGATAAGCGGAATACCAAAAGAAAGTATCATTGGCATTATTTGCAAGTGATGAGATTGTTTGACTAGCTGCTTGGCCACCAGAAAGCGTATAGTTTACAGAATCTGTATATTTTACAAATTCAATTGAAATATTATTTTGTGATACACCTGAAGAGTTTAAGATTTTGATGCCTAAATATGCTGCTCTTGGACCACCACCTGATCCACAGTTATTATGATCAACATAAAAATAATTTCCTGTTGTTATGGACAAGTTTATATTTCCTTTTACAATTGCATGTGCTCGTTGAAATGTAATTAAACTTATAAAAGACAAAATGATGTAAAATTTTTTCATAGTAGTATTTTTTATAGTTTCAATTATGGTTTATCAATAGCATAAAATTATTAATCCAATTAAATGGTGTTCAGTTCTTGTAGGGTTAGAAGAATCTAGAATTTAGAAATAAGAATCAACTCATAAACTTGAATACAAATAGCATCCTAGTAATGGCTAGTTTTAGCATTAGAGTACAATCTTCTTATGCTGGCAGTCTTTTCTTGTTGGGGAACATTTACTTAAAGACGTAACAATTATACAATCGGCTTTGGCAGATTATATATACTAATCGAAATACTTTAATAAAATAATAAATACATTTTTCATAGTCAAAGTTTTATAGTTTATATTGTAATGTATGGTCAAAACAACTAATTTTTGATATTTATATGAAACAAACGAAATGCATAAATATGCTAATAAATAAATAACTGTAGGATTCTAATATTTCAGACTTTGGGTGGTCTAATCTTGATTTTTATCATTGATGTAAATCAAATCGCAGGTACAATATTATATAAAAAAAAATTAAAATATTCAATATTTGAAAAAAAAACACATATTTAACATTAAACAAACAAAAATACTTACTTATAGTTACCCAACAAGAACTAATGTAAATCTATTGATAATACTTAAAACCTTTAGAACAAATTAGTAAACGGTAGGTTTCAGTTAGTAAGCGGTAGTTTTCAGTTAATAAGTGAAAAAAACACAGAAGTCGGAATGGTTTTTATGCTCTATATTTGCGTTAGTGATGAATGATGCTTAAAGGATAATCTTGATGAAACTAAGACATTTTTTTTTATTAATTATTTTCACATTTACATCTATTACATCTATAGTTTCTCAGAATAATAGTATTTCATTTCCTGTTCTTAGTATTTTAAAAATGGATAGCACTAGTTTTTTAACAAATAAAGATTTAGCAGAAAATGTAAATACGGTTTTTATTAATTTTAGTCCATCCTGCGACCATTGTGAGCGAACGATAAAAAATATTTTAGAGAATATTAGAAAATTCAGAGAAACACAATTTGTTTTAACTTCTTTTGAAAGCTTTGCTTCTATCCGTAAGTTTTATTTTGATAATGGATTGAATTCATTTTCAACTGTATTTATTGGTCAGGAAATTGACAATTCATTAACCAGGCAAATTAAATATTCCAGTTTTCCGTGCCTAGTACTATTTGATATGAATAAAAAGCACATCAAAACAATAGATAAAGAGAGTAATGCAAAAGAATTACTAAAAGCATTAAAGATAAAATCAAAATAAATTATTTCTTCTTGAGTATTGATTCTGATTCCAGAATTTCAAAGAATTTATCGACTAACGGTTGAACCAAGGCATCTACTCTATTTTTAATTATAAATTTAGGAATCAATCCTAAAACACCTAAATCTCCATCAATAATTAATTTAGTAAAGACGGTTCCGTTTTTATTTTCTTTCATTGTAATTGTTACTTTCTGATGAAATGGATACATATCGCATTTACTAGTCATTTTTTCAAATTCCACATACTCAATAACTTTGTATTTCACATTAAGATGGAATCCTAAGAATACTTCTTCTTCCTGATAGGTAGAACCTATCAGGCTAGATTTTTTTTCCAGCCACACACATTTATCCATAAAGTGAATCCATTCCGGACGACGTTCAATTTCTAAAATTAATTTCCAGGCTTCTTCTTTTGTACATTTAATATTGTTGCTGTATTCGAAAATCATTTTTGTGAATTTAAATTAATATTATTTATCAAATTGTTTCCAAGCATATACCAATAAAATCATCTTGTCATAGTTTTTTACGCCATCTTGAATTCCTAATAATTTCAGATAGGTATCATTAATAAAATCACCTAAAAACCCAGTTTTAAATGTGTGGATTTCATTGTACCTTTTTATTTCATTTAAATCCTTTTGTATAGCAATAGGAATAGTTTCTAAAATTAAATTGAGGACTTGCTTATCTCTGTTTTTTAATTCAAAAAACAAATACAATAAATAATTTAACTCGCCACTATATTCCAAAGATAAATTTCCTGATTTTACACAACTCACATATGCCAAAAAATTACAATCTGCTTCTTCAGTAAATCCATTCCCGTGTGCCATTTCGTGTGTTAGATAAAAAGGTTTTTTGGAATGAAATACTGCATCATCTACATTTCCTTCACCAATAAATGGTAAATATTGGCCACCAATACCAAATATCAGGAATATATCTTCGTATAAAAATCTACCACGAATTTTTGAGCTAAATGGATATTTAAAATCTTTTAAAGATGTATTTAAAGCAGTCCTACAGTTTTCTTCTATGTTATTAATAAAAACAATTTGTGGTATAGCATTTGTATCCTTCTTTATTATTAGTCTGATGTTGGTTAATTGCTCAATCGTAACTTTTGTTTCAGCTATTAATTGCTTTTTTGTTAGTTGTTGAATATCAAGATTAAGTTTTTTTTCTAATGGAATCCGACCGTAATTGAAACCCCAAAGAATAAAAAAAGTGGTGGCAAGAAAACCGCCAAAGGAAACAATCTTAAATAATCGCTGATAGATTGGCTGTGGCTTTTCTTTAAAAAAATGCAGTATCCATTTTATAGTAAGAATAAGTATAACTATCAAAAAAATATAGTATGATGGAAATGGTAATTTGCCAAATGTGTTATCTAAAATTTCTCGAATAATTAAAAAAAATCCAATGCTATAATAACGTTCAATAAAGCCAGTTGGTAATATATATAGTAAAAAGTAACAGACTAGCGTCGAGATTATCCATTTCCATTTGCGAATTCGTTGAAACATTATTGCAAGATAAGAAAAGACTTGAGATGTGAGAAATGAGATTTGAGAATATTTATATTTTTATCCCTTTTTCTCATCTCTACTATCTCATCTCACGAATCTATTATTCAAACCGTATGGCTTTCATTGGAGAAATCCGACTTATAAGCCTTGTAGGTAATAATAATATTAGTGTACAAATAAGCAGTGTGCCGATATTAATTAATAAAATGGAATATATATTAAAATACACAGGTGCTACACTTAAATAATAATTTTCTTCGTTCAATTTTATAAAACCTGTAAAATGCTGTGTCAAGCAAATACCTAGTCCAATAATATTTCCCCAGAAAAGGCCATTTAGTATGATATAAAATGAATTGAAAATAAATATTTTGGTAATGCTTTTATTATTAGAACCAAGAGATTTTAAAATGCCAATCATGTTGGTTCTGTCTAGAATTAAGATAATCAATGCCGTGATCATATTCAACATAGCAACTAATACCATAAATCCGAGTATAAGGTATTCGTTTATCTTTTGCAAATCTAGCCATTCAAAAATATTACGATTAATTTCTTTCATAGTTTGAGCATTCACTCTTTGATCAACATATTTATAATAAATTGAATCCTTGAAAGTATCCATTCTATCTTTATCTTTTAAACGAACTTCATAACCTGCCACTTCGTTTTCTTTCCATTGATTTAATTCTCGTAATAATTTTATATCTACTAATGCATATTGTTTATCGTATTCTTCCAAACCTGTATGAAAAATTCCAATTACTTTTAATTTTCTTCCTAATGGCGCTTCTAAATCTTTACGAATAAAATATGCAATAATATTATCTCCAATTTT
>JANNVS010000326.1:0-2941 GCA_031414515.1 Sphingobacteriales bacterium
GATAATGGAATAAAAACAAACTGCACATTGATTTTTTCAGCTGGTCAAGCTATTTTGGCTGCAAAGGCTGGAGCTACCTATCTAAGTCCTTTTGTTGGAAGATTAGATGATATAAATTTAGATGGTATAGATTTAATTCATCAAATCAGACATATTTACGATAATTATCAATTTAAAACACAGATTTTAGCAGCTTCTGTCAGAAATGCTTTACATATTATAAGATGTGCAGAAGCTGGTGCAGATGTGGTGACTTGTCCGTTGAATTCTATTACAGGTTTATTTTCTCATCCTTTAACAGATAAAGGCTTGGCTCAATTCCTGGCTGACCATGCGAAAGCAAATAAGAAGTAGAAATTAGGTATAGATTTTAGAAATGAATCCATTTTCTAAACATATTATCAAAGTCCAATCATTGAATTATATCTTTTTAATTCTTTCTTCACTTATTTTCTTTCAATCGTGTAATTTTTTCGATAAAAATGAATATAATGAAGGTTACAAAGAAGGTTATCTCATAGGGTTTAGTGCTGGTAAAAAAACACAAAATCAATCTGCACAAAAAGAAGATAAAAATACAATTGCATCTAATCCTAATTACAATAGTGCAACTACTGAAGATAAATTAATTCAGGTAGCGAATACCAGTATTCCAAAACAAGTTTTTTTAATATTAGATTTTATTAAGAAATATGATAAAGCTCCAGAAAATTATATTGGTGGCCGTTATTTTGGAAACTACGAGCAGCATTTACCCGAAAGAAACGAAAAAGGGAAATTAATTAAGTATAGAGAATGGGATATTTATCCAAATGTAGAAGGCAAAAGCAGAGGTATGCAACGGCTAATAACAGCTAGCGATGGCAGGTCTTGGTATACTGCAGACCATTATAATTCATTCACAGAAGTAAAATAAGATATGCAAAGCTTTAAAAATAATATTGTTGTCAATGGAATCTTTCTCGCATTTATTGATGGACAAAAATGTGCTGTTTTAGAACATTTTTATGATGAAATTTCTAAGGCATTAAATTTTCCAAATTACTATATTCATAATTTTGATTCACTAGACGAATGTATGAATGACTTAAGCTGGATTGATGCAAATGAAATTAATTTACTCATCTTCAATTATGATGATTTATTGTTTGAAGAAAAGTACAACTTAGATGTAGTGAATAATATTTTTGCAAATGCTATCAGCGAATTAGAAAATAACGGTAAGCATTTTTGTATTCTAACTCAAGAATCATAACCATTTTGCAAATTCTACTCTTAGTTTTTCAGACCAAGCGATAGGTTTTCCAGTCTTTGGATTAGTGGCTACAATGATTCCTTCACCATGTGCTACAATTTCTCCATTACAAGTAATTTTCTGATGTACCGTTAAGCTCGTAGTTCCTATTTTTTTTATACCAACAGCTATTTCTATTTCTGCCGGATGCATTACTTCTTTTATATAATTACAGTCTAATTTTCCAACTACTATTCTGATATTTTCATCAAGATACATTTGCCATAAATTGGTCTTATTAAAAAATTCTATACGACCTGTTTCAAAATATCTAAAATATATCACATTATTAATATGATTAAAAGCATCCATCTCTCCCCACAAAACCTTTTGTTTTATAGGAAATGGAAATTTTATGTTGTCAAGAAAATCTGGTGTATTCATAGATGCAAAATAAAAAAGTCCTGAATAATTCAGGACTTTTTATATGTGATTAAATTTTTATTTTTTTATAACAGTTGATAATTTACTGCTTTCTGGATTTGTATGTCCATCATGATTTTTATCCAAATCATACATAATAGGCGAGGCGATAAACACAGATGAATAACAACCTACTGCCACACCAATTAACATTGCAAATGAGAATCCTTTGAGTACAGATCCACCAAATAAGAATAAAATAAATACTACTATAAATACTGTAAATGCGGTATTAAATGTTCTTGAAAGAGTACTGTTAATTGCAGCATTCATAGTATCTTTCATATTTGCATTTGGCTTCAATTTTAGATATTCTCTCAGTCTGTCAAAGATAATTACGGTATCATTCAATGAGTAACCGATTACTGTAAGTATTGCGGCAATAAATGTCTGGTCAATCTCTAGTGCAAATGGAACGATACCATGTAAAATGGAGAAAAGTGCTAATACAACAAATGCATCATGTGCAGTAGCAACAATTGCACCAATAGAATAGCCGTATCTTCTAAATCGAATTAAAATATAAATAAAGATTACAACTAATGACATTATGGTAGCCATTATTGAGCTTCTCTTAAAATCAACTGTTACCGTTGGATCTACTTTTGTAAAACTCATTAGGTTTACACGCTTAAAATTTTCTAATGATGTATTTGGAATAAATTTTGCTAATCCTTTATATACTGCTGCCTCAACTTCAGCATCTACTTCTTTTCCAGTCTTCTTGATAAGATAAGAAGATGTTATTTTCACTTGATTGGCTGAACCGAATTGTTTTACAACTGTACCATTACCTAATGTTGTATTTAATGCTTCACGAACATCATTAGTGTTCACCGCTTTATCAAAACGCACTTTATATTCACGACCACCTTTAAAATCTATACCTAATTCAAAACCTTTTGTAAAGAAAGAAGCAAATCCGATAAGCATGATGATTGCTGAAATTGAATAGGTAATTTTTCTTTTTCCAATAAAATCAAAGTTTATTCCTTGTAAGAAATTTTTTGTTTGCGACGTGAAATACTTTAATTCTTTTCCGTTTTCCATTCTTTTGTCTACTATCATTTTGGTTAATAGTACAGCGGTAAATAGTGTAGTGCCAATACCAATCATTAAAGTAACTGCAAATCCTTTTATTGGACCAATTCCTACTAAGAATAAAATAAATGCAGTCAAAAAGGTAGTGGTATTACCATCTAATATTGCTGATAAAGAATGCTT
>JANNVS010000327.1:0-12675 GCA_031414515.1 Sphingobacteriales bacterium
CTGAGGAATGGAAGACTGAAAGTACATGCCGTTTTTAATATCCATTTTAAATGTATAGATATCAAAATCGATGGTTAATTTTTTTGTGTCTAATAATTTCTGAAGATAATCTGCAAATTCAACCAAATGCTCGTTTGATTCTGAAACAAATTGCTCATTCATTTCCTTTACATCAAATGTCAGCTTTCCTTTAAATTCATCATACGGCAATGTCAGGCCCATGGAGTCCTGAATAATACTGTACTCTCCGAAGAGTAGAATTTTTGAATTAAATGATGGTTCGCTTCTCATTTTATTTTGGTCGGGCCGTTTCCAACTTGGTCAAAAATCACTTTACGATTTTCACAATACAGTAACAACGATTGTTCAATAAATGTTTCCACGTCGCTTGCGTTTGCCTCCGGATACAATAAATGTACGTTTGGTCCGGCATCTAAAGTGAAGTACAAAGGTACACCTTTTTCCGTTCGGTAGGTTTTTATTAAATCAATAATTTTCAGCGTATTAGGTAGCATCAGCATGTAAGATGGTGTGGAACACATCATCAATGCGTGCAATGTAAGTGCTTCGTTTTCAACTATTTCACCAAACTTTTCGATGTTTCCATCTTTTAAGCAATTCACAAGGGTGGAAAGATGGTTTTCTGCTTGTTGGTACCTGCTTTCTGCAAAAGGATTGCCATCCATGAGCGCGTGACCAGCACGGCTCGATACTGATTTTTCTTCTGAAGACACAATTAAAATGGCATCTTTAAAGGTTTTAAAAACCGGATGCACTTTTTCGTGAAACGAAATTCCATGTTCATTATTTGAGAATGGAATTGTTGCATGCTTGCCCCAAACAGATAAATACGGAAATACAGAACGGCAAGCACTGCCAGATCCGAGTCGTGCTATCATACTTGCTTTTTCGAAAAATGCAGCTGGAAAAAGTCCGCCATCGAGTGCATTTTCAATATCTGTTAAACACAATGCTAATGCAGCCATGGAGGAAGCAGAACTTGCAATTCCTGTGGAATGCGGAAATGAATTAGAGCTATTTATTTCTAAATAAAAATAAGGAAGAAATGGAAAATGAGGAATAATACTTTCTAGGAATTTTTGAATCTTTTCTGCAAATCTTATATTTTCATTTCCTTCAAATAGAAACTTTAATTGGATGTCTTTATCGTTATTTTTTTTTGCAATATATCTTACAGAAGTTTCGGTAAATGCGTTGTTTAATGTAAAACTTATGGATGCATTTTTTGGCAACTGATTGCCATATTTTCCCCAATATTTTACGAGTGCAATATTAGATGGCGCTCGCCAAGCAGTTTCTCCTTGTATATTTTTAAATGGATTCAATGTGAAGATTTGAGATTTGAGATTTGAGATCTGAGATTTTATTCTCATCTCTCACGTCTCAGTTCTTATTATCTGAGCTTAAAGGCCATTAATAGAAATACCAAAGACGATTGGATTCATTCTTGGTCCTTTTCCAGATGTAAAAGCACTGCCGATTGAATAAAATGCAAATAAACTTACCGGTCCGTATCCACCACGAATAGTTGGCCCATAACGGAACTTACTCATATTCGCAACTTTTATATCTTTAATACTTACTTTTTCACCATTAGTACCTTTGTTAGGGTCTTCACCTTTATATTTCCATTTACTTCCAATTAAGAAACCAAGCTTAAAGCCTACTGCTAATTTCCAACTCATTCCAGTTTTTTTATTTGGTGTAGAACGATATCTAAATTCAATTGGAATATCAATATAAGTCATATTAAGCTTAGAAAGCTTAGGAGATATTGAATCTCCAAGTGGAACAAAACGAGTGATGGAATCGTAATGCCAAGACAGCTTATAGTTTTTAAAATAATAATTCTCTGAGCCTACTCCAATTCCAGGTGCGATACTAAAATGTTGTGGCTTCGTTTTTTTACCCAACACTAAATCATACATAAAATATACATTGATACCTCTGTTAAATCCTCCTAATTTAAAATCATTCGGCACCGTTACGCCACCATCTTTTTTAATAGTTGCATTCATCATACATAAATCCAATACTAATCTATCTTTAGCTGTTGTAATTCTTTTTTTTACTTGTGCTGAAATTCCTTTATGAGGTTTCATGATAGTATCTTGTCCAAAAACAACAACTACTGAGTATAGGGCAATAATAGAACTTAAAAAAATCTTACGCATAAATCAATTTTCTCATTAAAAATAGAATGCAAAAATAAGATTATTATTGGTTGAATGTGTGAATTAACCTTTATTAATTAAAATAGTATAGGCAAATCATAATATCGATTGAAGATATTGGTGGCAAAACTAACCATAAAGGAGTTGCTTTTTAGCGTTGTGGCGGTTGTAAGGTTAGTTGTGTATTTCCTAAATTGAACTTTCCCTTCAATTACCATATTTATTTTAGGATTGATGATGTATCCAGCTCTTATGTCGTGATCTACTACTTTATATGGAAATCCATTTTGAATTTTGACGTTGGTTTTCGTAGTTGCATTTGAACCAATATCTAAAATATTATTTCCATAATTCTGATTGAGAGCAGAGTCCGCTGCTGTTTGTATGAAAGACATTTTATAAGAGGTATAAAAACGTTTATATTGATAATTTACCATTACTAGCAATTCATTAAAATTTGCACCCATCGGATGTGCCAGTGATTGATTATAATGAGCATAGCCAATAGAACTATCTTCTCCTTGATAACTATATGGACGAACGCTATTATATTCTACCTGAAGATTTAGGTTTTTTACACCGCCAACATCAAAGTATTTTACACCTGCCTGCCAACCCATTCTGCGATCTACCGTATTTTTCTTGCCGTATTTATTTATCATAAATTGTCCGTACAATACAACATATTTTGGACAAGTTACTTTTACATTCATGCCATATACCTTTGTGGTATTAGCATCTAACTTTTTTTGAAATGCGCGTGCACCAATTAGTGGATTTAAGAAATTATAATCGAAAAAATTATTGCCTTTTGCTGTTGTTCTTCTCCATGTGATACCTTCAAAAACTCCAATTTGTAAAAACTTAGCCGCATCAATACTAAAGTAATTGAAGTTGGCTAATTTACGAGGAAACCCTTGTCCAAAATCATTGAAATTTCTTAAATTGTCGATTAGTTCAGCATAAATATTTACATATTTTATACGCCATACCGTTGTAGTAAATTGTAAATAAGGATATGTATATGCATTATCCGATAAAAACAAAGTTCTGTAACCATCTCCAAAAAAATGTTTGCCATTTCCAACTTGTATATTAAATTGTTTCACAGGTGAATATGATATATATGCATTTATACTTGAAAAATCCAGTCCTTGTTTACCTCTATTTCTGACATTTCCTTCTCCAGGAACTGCACCTGTTTGTGCATTGTAAATATTTATATACGTTGGAAATTTTCCAACTGTATTTAGAAAAGCGGTATATATGGTTACCTTGCTGCCTATATCTGCGCGTAATTCAAGCCCTTTTAAATTATAGCTAGTTAATTTTTTTGAGGTTATATCATATCCAAATCCAATATTCAATATTGGATTAATAGAGACATATACTTTTCTTTTTTTATATTCATTATCGTAAATATTGTCTTCGTAGAAAACAGAATCTTTGGCCAGAATCTTACCATAGTGTTTTACATACCCATGTTCATCAAACTCTAATAGATTTTCAAACCCCAAAACATTTACAACCTTACTGACCCAATTGGTGTGTGCGACTCTTTTAAAAATTTGTGCCGTATCTGGAAATACAAATTTATACACCTCTGAAGCATTATAAGGCTTTACCGCAGAATGGAAAGATGCTTTATCCCAACTATTTAAATATTTCTCATAACCGAGTATAATATTTCTGTTCAGCGGCAAATTTTCCTGTTGCGCTTTGGCAAGAAAAGTAAATGGTAATAATAGATATAGGAATAAGTATTTTTTAAAATGCATTTTCTTCACCTCTAATCATATTGATAATAGTCATTATTATAATTTTGACATCTAACCCAAAGCTCCAGTTTTCGATATACCAAACATCTGCACGAACCCTACCTTCCATATCATTCACATCTTTAGTTTCACCACGATAGCCATTTACTTGCGCCCAACCAGTAATCCCTGGTTTCACTAAATGCCGAACCATAAATTTATCAATAATTTTGGAATATTCTTGTGTATGCATCAACATATGTGGCCTTGGACCGATAACAGACATCTGACCGAGAAATACATTCAAAAATTGCGGAAGTTCATCCAAATTTGTTTTACGAAGTATTTTACCAATAGGTGTTATGCGTTGATCCTGTCTGGTTGCTTGTTTGTAATGAGCATCATTATTGATGTACATTGTACGAAATTTGATAACGCGAAATGGTTTGTTTTTAATGCCAGAACGATCCTGAATGAAAAACACCGATCCTTTTGATGTCACTTTAATAATAAGTGCAACTAAAGGAACAAACCACCATAAAAAAAACAGAAAAACCAAAATAGAAAAACCAATGTCAAATAATCTTTTTACAAAACGGTTAACAATATTTTCTAATGGCTCACTCCTTAATGTCATTACAGGAATTTGACCATAATAATCAATTTCTACTTTGTTTAAGTGATGTGTCAAAAATCGAGTTAAATCAGGCACTATTTTTACACGAATTAAGTTTTCGTCTCCAAATTGTATCAGCTCTTTTATTCTGTCTTCTTCCTGATAAGGCAAAGCACAGAATAGTTCATCTATTTGGTGAGAAATAGCATATTGTTTTGCATCAGCAACATTTCCTAAAATATGTTTTTGGATTTCAGTATTATATTTTTTCGGTTCATCGTCATAAAAACCTAAAAATTGATAGCCGTATTCTATTTTATGTTCAAGCATATTTTTAAATTCCTGAGCAGTTTCGCCAGCACCAATAATCATAACCTTTCTATTGTTAAAGCCACGCGCTCTGTATATGCGTACTATTTTGATGAACCCAAACCGCCATATAGTAGTCAGAATTAGAGAAGCAATATATGTAATCATCAAGACTTCTCTCGACAGCTTAAATGTTTGATTGAAATCTTTAAACACAACAATATAAGAAAATGACAATAAAACTTCAAAGAAAAACAATCTAAATAATGCAGATAACAAGGTGAAAAAACGGGTATTTCTGTACATATCAAAGGTGCCTGAAAGCTGCGCTGCAAAAAGATAAATGATGTTTAAATAAATCCACAATTGCAAATATTTTGCATCAAACATAAATCGATAGTTCCAGCTGAAGATATGTCCAATTATATATGATATATTCAGAATGAATAAATCACCTAGAGCATGTATCAATACGTATAGATTAGTTACTTTTCTTTTCATCTCTATATTTATCCAAATTACTGCCTAAATAATTCTTACACTTTCGTTAGAATTATTACAGCTTTTACACAATTTATAAAACCTAAAAATAGCTTACGGCAATAGTGGTTAAGATAATATTTCTATGTATTCTTAAATCTCAATTATTTATAAAATACTTACCAAAATTACGATTATTTTTTATTCTCAATGAAAAATAATGAGGCATGGCCTTCTATTTATAAAAAAATACACTAGAACTACAAAAACTCGTTGACTAAAGTATTTTATCTATCCATTTTGAGATTAATTAGCTAAATCTAAGTAGTTATTTATCATTGCGATATGACCCAATTTAATAGATGTGCATATTTTTTTAGGTAGAATTTATGGAATTTACTTCGTTTCGGTATCTTAATAGTATAAATTTGTTAACCGAAAATTCAGAATTATTATGAGCAAAGAAGTAAAAGAAGTAAGCAAAGAACCGAAAGACGAAAGAGCAAAAGCACTCTTATTAACCTTAGAAAAACTAGACAAACAATACGGCAAAGGCACCGTAATGAAATTAGGCGACAATAGCATTGTGCAGTCAGAAGTAATTTCTTCAGGCTCTCTTGGCTTAGATTTAGCCTTAGGTATTGGTGGTCTTCCAAAAGGAAGAATTATCGAAATCTATGGACCAGAATCTTCAGGAAAAACCACATTAGCGATTCACGCCATTGCACAAACGCAAAAAAAAGGCGGCATTTGTGCCATCATTGATGCAGAACATGCTTTCGATAAAAAATATGCAGAAGCATTAGGTGTTGACACAGACAATTTATATATCTGTCAACCAGACGATGGCGAACAAGGCTTGGATATTGCAGAACAATTAATACGTTCTGCTGCGGTAGATTTAGTAGTAGTGGATTCAGTGGCTGCATTGGTACCACGCAGTGAAATTGAAGGCGAAATGGGTGACAGCAAAATGGGTTTGCATGCACGTTTAATGAGCCAGGCGATGCGTAAATTGACTGGTGCAATCAGTAAAACATCTTGCAGTTGTATTTTCATCAACCAATTGCGTGATAAAATTGGTGTGATGTTTGGCTCACCAGAAACAACAACTGGTGGAAATGCCTTAAAATTCTATGCTTCTATCCGTTTGGATATTCGCCGTGCAGGACAAATTAAAGACAAAGAAAATAATGTGATTGGCAACTTAACAAAAGTAAAAGTGGTGAAAAATAAATTAGCACCACCATTTAAAGTAGCTGAGTTCGACATTATGTTTGGCAAAGGAATTTCTAAAGAAGGCGAAATTGTAGACATTGGTTCTGAATTAGGCATTTTGCAAAAAAGTGGCTCATGGTACAGCTACGATGGACAAAAAGTTGGACAAGGTCGCGACGCGGTGAAACAACTTTTATTAGATAATCCAGGTATGATGGATGAAATTGAAGCTAAAATAAAAGAGAAATTATTGCCTGCATAATGCAATAAAAATCTATTCTATAAAAGATGCCATCGCTTGAAGCGATGGCATCTTTATTTGGTGAAAATTCTTTTTTAAAATTTAGAATTTCGATATTCGTACTATATTCATTTAATTATGGTTTTTCTCTTTAAAATTATCACTTTAGAAGATTTTCAACAACATTGGTGGTTGTACCTTTCCATGCCAATCATTGCCTCAGTTATTGGTTACGCTACCAAAATAGTAGCCATCAAAATGATGTTCGAGCCATTAGAATTTTTCGGCATCAAACCTTTTCTCGGCTGGCAAGGAATTATTCCGCGCAAAGCTGCTATTATGAGTACCATTGCTTGCGATACCTTAACATCAAGATTGATAAAACCGGAAGAAATTTTCGCTCGTTTAGATCCGAACAGAATTGCGCAAGAATTAGAAAAACCGATGTTGCCAATTGTAGAAAAAATTACGCACGATGTAATGAGTCACTACCAGCCTGGCTTGTGGGAAAGCATTCCAGAGAATGTAAAAAGATTATTGATTAAACAGATACAACAACAATCACCAGACATGGTGAGACAGCTGATGCAGAAAACAAAAGACAACCTAAACGATGTGTTTGATTTGAAAGATATGGTGGTGACAAATCTGACAAAAGATAAAAAATTACTCAATAAAATATTTTTAGAAAGTGGTGAAAAAGAATTTCAATTCATCAGAAATTCAGGCATTTATTTTGGCTTTTTAATTGGCTTAGTGCAAATGATAGTTTGGATGTTGACCCAAGAACCATTGGTAATGCCAATCTTCGGTTTGTTTACAGGTTGGTTCACGGATTGGCTCGCCTTGAAGATGATTTTCTTGCCAAAAACACCAAAAAAATATTTGGGTTTATTTACTTGGCATGGTTTATTTTTCAAACGACAAAAAGAAGTGGCATCAGCTTATGGCGCACTAATTGCCAAAGAAGTATTGACGCCGAGTAATATGATAGAATCTATTTTGACAGGGAAATTATCTGATAATTTGTTCAACATGATACAAAAAAATGTGCAGCAAATGGTAGACGAACAAGCTGGTGTAATGAAACCAATTGTAGTGTTTGCAGTAGGCTCTGAAAAATACAAAGCCATGAAAATTGCCATTACTGGAAACATGGTTCAACAATTGCCGATTGCCTTGAAGCATATAGAAAAATATGCCGAAGACGCGATGGATATACAAAACACATTAGTGAGTAAAATGCAGGAATTGACACCAGATGAATTTGAAGGCGTGTTGCGGCCAGCCTTTAGACAGGACGAATGGATTTTGATTACTGTTGGTGCTGTTTTAGGTTTTATGGTTGGTGAATTACAAGTGGTGTTGATGGAACATTTTGTGTTGCATTAGAAATTAAAACATGAAAAAAATCCTTTGGATATTACTGGTAATATTATGCTTGATTTTTATTTTGTTTGGGATTATCTCAATTTATGAAGCAGTTTTTACTCCAGAAAATATTTCCATTGAAAAAGGTGCATATTATTCACCGGCTCAATCATTTTTTTTAGGTTTAGTATTTATTGTGATGCCAATTTTAGGTATAAATAAAGCAATTAAAAAAATCAGACATAAAGAAATTTGCATTAAAGATTATAAATTCACTTCTTTTGAAATTAAATTAAAATACAAGATACCATTTAATGATTTTTTTAAAATATCACTTATTCAATTGAGCAATTATAAACTAAAGTATTTTTTACTTGCAATATTCTTTAGCTTATTTTATTCTTTCTTAGGTAATGCTGACATAAATTACATGTCATTACTTTATCCAATTCTTATACCTGCACTTATTATATGGAGTTTGTATTCAGCTGTAAAGAAGAATTATAATAATTTACCTTACTTGCAACACGATATTGAATATACTCTTAATGAAAATAGGATAATAGTTAATGGTTTAAATTTTACATCTGAAAATAACTGGCAACATATTGTCAAGATTATTGAGACAAAGAAATATTTTTTATTATACACATCAAATATTAATGCTCATTACATAAACAAGGAATTCTTTTCTGCAGAAGATGAAATAAATAACTTTCGCAATTTTCTTTATAATACCAACACTAAAGACAAATTGTTGCTAATTTAATTCATTTAAACAATTCTTAACTTCTTGCTAATGCAATGCATGCATTCTTTTTGTAATTTTAGTTGATACTATTTTTCTGCATTGTCATTCTGAACGTAGTGAAGAATCTCGCTTAATTCAATTTGCATTTAACAACAAAAGATGCTTCGTGCCTCAGCATGACAAACAAAACGACTAAAATGAACAACAAGGTTTTTATTTTCGACACCACATTGAGAGACGGCGAGCAGGTGCCTGGCTGCCAGTTAAATACTGTAGAAAAAATTGAAGTGGCTTTAGCATTGGAAGCTTTAGGTGTTGATGTGTTAGAAGCTGGTTTTCCAATTTCTTCGCCAGGCGATTTTAAATCTGTGGTAGAGATTACTAAAAATATTTTCAATCCAACAATTTGTGCGCTCACACGTGCGGTGGCTGCTGATATTGATTGCGCTGCAGAAGCATTGAAACATGCCAAACGCGGTCGCATTCATACAGGCATCGGTTCATCCGATATTCACATCAAAAATAAATTAAAAACGACGCGAAAAGCTATTTTAGAGAAAGCAGCCTGGGCAACCAAATACGCAAGAAACTATGTAGATGATGTAGAATTTTTCTGCGAAGATGCAGGTCGTGCAGATTTGGATTTTTTAGCAAAAATGGTAGAAACCGTTATCGCTGCTGGTGCTACAGTGGTAAATATTCCTGATACTACAGGCTATTGTTTGCCTGCGCAATATGGTGCAATATTTGCGCATTTAATGAATAATGTACCGAATATTGACAAAGCAATTTTGTCTGCGCATTGCCATAATGATTTAGGAATGGCTACTGCAAACTCGATGGCTGCATTGCAAAATGGTGCGCGACAAGTTGAAGTAACCGTGAATGGAATTGGTGAGCGCGCTGGAAATACTTCGTTGGAAGAAGTGGCAATGGTTTTAAAATCGCATGAAGCAAGTTTGCATTTACAATGTGATATCAATATCAAAAAAATCTATCCGACTTCGCGTTTAATTACGCGTTTGATGCGAATGCCTGTGCAACCGAACAAAGCGATTGTTGGCAGAAATGCATTTTCGCATTCATCAGGAATTCACCAGGATGGTGTGTTGAAGAATAGAGAAAATTATGAAATCATCAATCCGCATGATGTTGGCGTTCCTGAATCATTGATTGTATTGACAGCAAGAAGTGGTCGCGCTGCGCTAAAACATCGTTTGGAAAAAATTGGGTTTGAAATGGATCAGGTACAATTAGATGAAACGTATAAAAAATTCTTAGATGTTGCCGACCAGAAAAAAGAAATCTACGATGAAGATTTACTGGAAATGATGGGTCAGAGCCGCGAAGGAAAAATTTATGAAATAGATCATTTAGAAGTGCATTGCGGTAAAAAACATCAGGCAAGTGCAACGGTTGCATTGGTTAAGAATGGCATGAAAACAACTGAAACTGCTGATGGTTGCGGTCCTGTAGATGCAACCTTAAAAGCGATTGATAAAATTGTGAAAGAGCCTGTTCACTTAGAAGAATATTTGGTGCAAGCCATTACTGGTGGCAGCGAAGACACTGGAAAAGTGCATATTCAAATTTCAAAAGAAGGTGTTTTCTATTACGGCTTTGGAAACGATACAGATGTTATTTATGCAACGGCAAAAGCGTATGTTGATGCGTTGAATAAGTTGTAATCGCGCGCCTGTCATTTCGAGCTTCGCGAGAAATCTCGCTCTAATATTCCAATAAAATAAATTTTAAATTTAAGCGCTCTGCTTTGTTGTAGCGAGATCTCTCATTGCATTCGAGATGACAACGACACGGATTAGAGATGACAGCAAAGAAAAAACAGTTCACTTATTTTTATGGAATTTACCTACTTTTTGTCTCTCAATAGTAGATGAAATACTACTATGTTTATATAACCAGCAATCCAGCAAAAACAGTGCTATACATTGGTGTTACTAATAATTTAGCAAGAATAATTGAAGAACACAGAGCAAATCGAAATCATAAATTAAAATTTGTAGGAAAATACTTTTGCTACAATCTTACTTATTACGAAGAATTTCATGATATAAGAGATGCGATTTCAAGAGAAAAAGAACTAAAAAAGTGGCGAAGAGAGAAAAAAGAAAGTCTCATAAATACGGTGAATACTGAATGGAATATGATTCTTGTTTATTGATTTCGGGACATGTCATTTCGAGTACAGCGAGAAATCTCGCTTTGAATTTCAACGGACTTTCAGATAAAACTCAAACATTCTGCTTCACTGTAGCAAGATCTCTCACTGCGTTCTAGATGACACAGTTAACGCATTCGAGATGACAGGAAGATCACACCAAATTCTTCAACACATTCAAATAAATATTCTTATTTACTTCTACAGAGAATTTATCTACTACGGCTTGACGTGCGTTTTTTCCGATTCGTTCCCTTTCTTCCGGATGGTCAATTAAATAAATCAATATTTCATACCATTCTGCTTTCGTATTGTCTACCAGAAATCCGTCGTTTCCATGATTAATGACCAAAGTATTTGTTCCGAAATCCGTGGCTACACAAGGTATTCCTAAATTCATATACGCTAATGCTTTATTTCCACTTTTACCCAATACCCATTCTTCTTTTTCTAAAGGATACAAACCAATATCAATTTGCACTAAATCTGTCATTTCATTTTCAGCACTCCACATTATATTCCTGATATTTAAATGTTGATGATGGTATGGCGAATTGCAGATAATAAAAAATTCAATATTTCTTATTTTGCTTAATTCAATTAAAGCATCTTCTACAATAGTCAAATATTTTAAAGTAGAATGCGTTCCTGTCCATCCTATAGTAGTCACTTCCTTGCTATGGTGATGCTTAGCTTTAATATTGTCGGTATTATAAGTTGCTAAAATTGTAGTTACAGATTGATTGTATTGTTGTACAAATTTTTCTAAAAAAGGTGAACAAACAATAACATGATTTGCATTTTTCATTAGCGTGATAGGCTTGTTGCGTCCTTTTATTTTATCTAAAAATCTTTTCTGATGATTGTTTAAATAAATCATATCATCAATATCATAGACCATTTTTTTAGCTAATTTAGAAATAAGCCATTCAAAAAATGGTGGTCCGAATGGTGTTACCCATAAATGAATATAAATGATATCGTATTTGCGTATACGAACTAAATCTAAAATACGACGGACATAACCGCGAATAGTGCCGAAGATTTTAGCTACTAAAAATCCAGGTTGATAAATAATTTTCCATAATTTTTCATCTATAAAAGAACTTGTCTCCAGTTCAAAACCATTTGCTTCAAAATATGCATAATATTGCTCAAATTTCAGGCGCTGGCTCGGTGCTTTTCCAAATGGATATGGTGAAAGGAATAAGATTTTTTTCTTGTTCATAAATATACTGTGCGTCTAAAATAAAATTATTTTTTGTATTATTGGGTATGCAGGAAATTCCAATGGTTGATTTAAAAATGCAATATCTACAAATAAAAGAAGAGATAGATGCATCCATTCAACAATCAATATTGGATGCAGACTACATAAATGGAAAGAATGTAATACTATTTGAACAGAAATTAGCTGCTTATTTAGGAATAGAGTATGTTATTGGTTGTGGAAATGGTACTGATGCATTGCAACTTGCTTTGATGGCATTAGATTTACCAAAAGGCAGCAAAATCATTGTGCCTGCTTTTACCTATATCGCGCCCTTAGAAGTCGTTG
>JANNVS010000328.1:0-9834 GCA_031414515.1 Sphingobacteriales bacterium
TATTTCTACTGTACCTCAATTTTATTCTTACCTACTAAAGAATGCATAATTATCCATGCAGAAATATAAGCAGTTGCACAAACTGCAAACATTATGTAATACGCTGTTTCTATTTGACCAATAGCACGGTAATGTACGAACATATTTTTCTGCACAAATAAGGATAAAAAAATACCGCCAATAGAACCAAACATGCCACCAATACCAATTACTGATGCTGTAGATTTTTTTGGAAAAATATCACTTACTGTTGTAAATATATTGGCGCTCCATGCCTGATGAGCTGCAGCTGCTAATCCAATTACACCAACTGCTAACCACATATTGACAGTACCCAATACCAATGCGAATAATATCGGTAAAACACAAATAGCGTAAATAAACATAGATAATTTTCTTGCTTTACTTACAGCCATTCCTTTGTTTTGTATCAAGTATAATGGTAACCATCCACCACCAATACTGCCTGCAATAGAAATCATATATACCAATGCAACCGGCCAACTTGCGGCTGTTATTTTTAAATGATACGTACTTTCAAAAAAATCAGGCAACCAAAAAAGATAGAACCACCAGATAGGATCTGTAAGAAATTTACCAATGGCAAAAGCCCAGGTTTGTTTGAATTTTAATAATTGAAACCAGCTTAATTCCGGTTGTTCTGCATCTGCCAAACTACCTTTCTCCTCTTCCTGATCACTTTCAATATGTATAATCTCTTTTGGAGAAATAGTCTTGTGTTTACGTGGAATTTCAAATATTATAAACCAAAAAATCAGCCAGATAAAACCTAAAGAACCGGTTATTATAAATGCCCATTGCCAACCCCAATGAGTAATAATAAAAGGGACTGTTAATGGTGTAACAATCGCACCAATATTGGCTCCTGAATTGAATATACCTGTCGCTAAAGCTCTTTCTTTTTTAGGAAACCATTCGGCTACTGTTTTAATGGCTGCCGGAAAGTTACCAGCTTCAGCAAAACCCAAAGCACCTCTTACAATTTGAAATCCCGTGACAGTATTCACCAAAGCAGTAGCAACACCAGCCAGACTCCATAAAAAAACGGATAGTCCGTATCCGATTTTTGTGCCTAGTTTATCTATTAAACCACCTGCCACCAACAAACCAAGTGCATAAAATACTTTGAATGTAATTTCTATATTGGCATAATCTCCGTCTGTCCAGTGAAGCTGTTCTGTAAATGTTGATTTTAAAAAACTAATGACACTTCTATCTATATAATTTATAGTAGTGGCAAAAAATATTAAGGAACAAACGGTCCATCTGTACTTAGTCATTTTTTCAGTTGTCATCTTTAGGATTTAATTGATTTGATAATTGTTATTACTACTTTGGTGGTTGCTGTTATCTGTGCATAATTTCTTGTCTCCAATAATTCTTTTGTAATCAACTTGCTACCCATTCCAACTGCAGATACACCAGCTTTGAACCAGCTTGCAATATTATCTTTGTCCAGTTCGACACCACCAGTTGGCATAAACATCAAAGATGGAAATATTTCTTTTATGGCAGACATAAAACCCAGACCCAATATATTTCCTGGAAATAACTTTATCATTTTTGCACCTAAAGTTTCTGCTTGAATAATTTCAGAAGGTGTCATACAACCAGGAATCCAAAGCAAATTATGTTGATCCGCTAATTTTGCTACAGATGGTATCAATCCAGGGGAAATAATAAAATCTGCTCCAGCGTCTATAAATATTTGTGCCGTTGCTTCGTTTTTAATAGTACCGATACCTAAATACATATCTTTAAATTCGGTGTCACATACTTTACGCATTTCTATAAAATTATGTAAAGCAGTTTCACCTCGATTGGTATACTCAACAGCACGTATACCTGCATTGTGTAGAGCTTTTAATACTTCTACACTAACATCAGCATCTTTATAAAAATATAAAGGCAAAATACCTTGTTGAGATATTAATTCAAGAATAGCAGACTTTTTTTTCATGTTTCTCTTTTTATAAACTAATTTTAAATGAATGACTTAATATTATTTTTTATTCGACTGTTTATGTAATTTTATTCACTAATTAAATCTTATTTGATTTTTAAAACTTCAATATAAGCATTTTGATATGGTAAATTTATTTTTAAACTTCTTTTTTTAAAAGCAATAAATTATGTCGATAAAAGTTGTCACACTTGGAGAAATTATGATGCGTCTTTCTACACCTGGATTTGAGCGATTTGTACAAAGCGATAGTTTTGATGTCACCTACGGTGGTGGTGAAGCCAATGTTGCAGTGGCACTTTCAAATTATGGTTTGGATACTGTTTTTGTGACTAAAGTACCTGATAATGCTTTAGGTCAGGCTGCAATTAATCATATTCGCAGATATGGTGTAGATACCCAATTTATTGCTCGTGGTGGAAATCGATTAGGTATTTACTTTTTAGAAACAGGTGCATCTATGCGAGCGTCACAAGTTATTTATGATAGAGCTGGTGCATCTATTTCAGAAGCAGATATTAGTGATTTTAATTTTGATAAAATACTTGAAGGTGTAAGTTGGTTTCATACAACTGGCATCACACCTGCATTAAGTGATAAAGCGGCAACATTAACAGAAGCGGTTTTAAAAGCAGCGAAATCAAAAGGCATTACCACCAGCATAGATTTAAATTATCGTAAAAAATTATGGAGCAAAGAAAAAGCAAGAGAAGTGATGACAAGACTTTGCCAATATGTTGATGTTTGTATAGGAAATGAAGAAGATGCAGACACTACTTTAGGTTTCAAAGCAGCAGGAACAGATGTGACAAAAGGTGAGTTAGATTTAGAAGGATATAAAAGTGTGTTTATACAGATGAAAGAAAAATTTGGATTTAAATACATTGCTTCCACTCTTAGAGAAAGTCATAGTGCTTCTGATAATGGATGGAGTGCGCTTGTATATGATGGTGATGAATTCCATCATACCAAACAATATGAAGTACGTATTATTGACAGGGTTGGTAGCGGTGATTCTTTTGCAAGTGGTTTTATTTATGGCTTAGTAAGTGGAATGCCAATGAATGAAGCAGCAGAATTTGGTGTGGCTGCCTCTGCATTAAAACATACTATACCAGGTGACCTGAACCATGCGACTATTGCTGAAGTAAAAGAATTGATGAAAGGTGACGGCAGCGGTCGTGTTCAACGTTAATCTCAATATATCTAGACAAAAAAAATAATTATTGGATTTCGGCAATTGCTACCTGATCCATATCTGTAAAGGTCATATTCTCTCCGGCCATTGCCCAAATGAAACCATAATTAGATGTGCCTACACCATAATGCATAGACCATGGCGGTGAAATAACAGCTTCATGATTTGCAATAGTAATATGTCTTGTTTCCTGAGGTTGACCCATGAAATGAAAAACGCGGTGTTGCTCTGATAAATCAAAATAAAAATAAACTTCAGTTCTGCGCGTATGTGTGTGTGGTGGAACAGAATTCCAGACACTTCCTTCGTTTAATATTGTTAAACCCATCACCAGCTGACAACTTTCAATTCCATCTAAATGTATGTATTTGTAGATTGTTCTTTTATTGGCTGTTGCAGTTTCACCTAAATGCACAGGTGTCGCTTCTTCTTTTGTCATTTTCCTATTTGGATAGGTATGATGTGCTAATGCAGACATTAAATAAAAATTTGCAGGATTCTCTTCTGATTTACTTATAAATGAAACTGCTTTTGTTCCTTTTCCTAGATATAAAGCATCTAGTTTATTTAAATCAAATACAACTCCATCTGCTTCTACTATACCATCGCCACCAACATTGATAATACCCAATTCTCTTCTTTGTAAAAAATAATCTGATTTTAATTCTTCTTCATTTCCTAAAATAACATTCTTATGAACAGGTGAAACGCCACCAACAATTACTCTGTCATAATGTGAATAGGTTAAAGAAATCACATCTTCTTTCATTAAAGATGAAATTAAAAAGTTTGCACGAAGTTCTTCCGTATTCATTCCTTTTACTTCTTTTGGGCTCGATTGAAATTTTAAGTCCATAAACTTTTTATTTTATTAAATAATAGAAATTATCTACCCATCCATCCGCCATCTACTGTTAAAATTGTTCCATGAACATAATCTGCAGCTGTAGATGCCAAAAAGACCACAGGTCCTTTAAAATCATCTGGATTGCCCCAACGACCTGCAGGTATTCTGGATAAAATGGAAGCACTTCTATCTGGGTCATTTCGTAATGCTTCTGTATTATCTGTTATAATGTATCCTGGTGCGATTCCATTTACATTAACTCCTTTAGAAGCCCATTCATTAGAAAGCGCCTGTATTAAACTGCTTAATGCGCTTTTACTTGCAGCATAACCAGGCACATTTATACCACCTTGAAAAGTTAGTAAAGAACAGGTAAAAATTATTTTACCAGCACCTCTTTCTATCATTTTTTTTCCTATTTCTCTTGCTAAAATAAAAGGTGCATCCAAATTTACTGCTAATACTTTGTCCCATTGTTCATCTGTATGTTCTCCAACTGGTGCTCGCATAATGGTTCCTGCATTGTTAATTAGAATATCAATAACAGGATTTTCTTCTTGCATTTTTTTTATAAATGCATATAAACTATCACGATTAGAAAAATCTGCATTATAAGCTTTGAAGTTTCTTCCAAGTTTTTTTATTTCATTTTCAATATCACTTCCTGACAATTCTATTGAGCCAGAAACACCAATAATATCAGAACCAGCTTCTGCTAAACCTATTGCCATAGCTTTTCCAATTCCTTTATTACAACCGGTAACTAAAGCAGTTTTACCTAAAAGATTAAATGATGTTGGCATAATCAATATAAATATGAGTGTTGTAAATTGAAATCAAAAACGTTTGGCAGCACAATATCGGAAATTAATTTCTTATTCTTTGAAATGCTATTCTACTTTCACACTAATTTTACAGCTTGTCTTGCAATTAATTTCCAGATTTTTTTTTCTTTTATCCAAACCTGTAATACTTTTAACTTTACTTTACCTGGATTTCCGTTATCATTTGTTTCTGCATTTAAAATATGCCTGATGATTGCTGTATTTTTAGAAATATAAATACTTTGTTCGGATATTTCAATTGAAACAAAATCTGATTTTCCATTTATAATATTTCCTATAAATTCTATCTTATTTTCCAATCTACCACTCGAGTGCCCATAACTAAGGCTGTCTGATACAAGATACTCTAGTGAAAGTTTATCTGCATCAACCATGGCATTTCGTAATTTCTCTACTACAATAGCAACTTCATTTTGCACTTTAGTCTGAGCAGCAATTGAGTTAGAAAATAAAATTAAGAGTCCAAAAATACAGAGATATTTCATTTGATAAAATTTATAAAACGCTAAAGTACCTCTTTTATCAATTGTGTAGATTAAAACTGGAAATAAATAAATGAACTACCGCTTTCCTGGCTCCAAACTATAAGCAATACTAAGACAGTCCAAATTATTCCAAAAAACCACCAAGGAAGTTTGTTCGTTACTATCAATACTTTTGTATCTCTCATTGTCCAATGAAAGAATACCATAAACGATATGATGATTGAAATTTTTAATATGCTTAATGTAGTCAACAATACTTCTGCTTTTGGTAAATGCGTAAACATTGCGGATAAAAGTTTCCATGCTGAAGAAAAATCCGGTGAACGGAAAAATACCCAGGTTACATTTATGAGGAAAAAAGTAAACAGTGCCAATAAAAAATTTGCCATAGTTTTCTTTTTTACGTGGCTTGCTTTATTTGTATTTTCTAGTACAGCGTCATCATGAGTATTTATTGATACTGGAGTTTTACTCATATCCAAAATAATTTTTTCTACCCAAAGATAAAATCCATGCAATGCACCCCAAACTACAAATGTCCAATTAGCACCATGCCAAAGTCCACCCAACAGCATTGTAATCATTAGATTGACATAAGTATTATACTTGCCATTTCTATTTCCACCTAATGGAATATATAAATAATCTCGAAGCCAAGAAGATAATGTTATATGCCATCTTCGCCAGAAATCAGAAAACCCGATAGCACCATAAGGATATAAAAAATTCTCAGGCAATACAAATCCTAAACAGGAAGCAACTCCTATTGCACAAGTAGAATATCCAGCAAAGTCAAAAAATATCTGACCTGAAAATGCCAAAACACCCATCCAGGCATCTAAAGTTTGAAGTGGAGCTTTTGCATCAAAAACTGCATCTGCAGAGTCTGCTAACATACTATCTGCTAAAACAACTTTCATAAATAATCCAAGCGTTAATAAAAATAAACCTTGCAATAATTGTTTTTGAGTTGTTTTGAGTGGTGTCTCAAATTGCGGAACTAATTGTGGTGGACGAACAATTGGTCCAGCAACCAGATGTGGAAAAAAAGTAACGAACAAGGAAAAATCAAGCAATGACTTTACCGGTTCGCTTTTTCTTTTATACATATCTATAGTGTAGCATAAAGTAGTAAAAGTATAAAAAGAGATTCCTGCTGGTAAAATAATATTTGGTTCTGCTGGATGAAAATTTACACCTAATAGATTAACCAGTTGTGTGAAATTTTCCAATAAAAAACCACCATATTTAAAAAAGCACAACATTCCCAGATTTCCTATAAGACTCACTACTAATAGTATTTTGCGTTTATGTTTATTTTCCTGATGATACAGTGCCTTACCTACAAAATAATCAACCACCGTAGAAAGCCATAACAATAATATAAATGGAGGATTCCAGGCTGCATAAAAAATATAACTAGCCAATAAAAGATTTATCTTTTTTGTTTTCCAAGAAAAAGGAAGATTATGCAGAAAAAGCATAATCATTAGAAAAACGATAAATGTATATGAATTAAAAACCATGATATAATTTTATAGTTGGATAATTTTTTACTTTGCTGATGCCATTTGTTTACGAAAATTCCATCCTTTTTCTTCCTTTAAAATCCTAATAAACTCATTTGTAAATATCAATGCATCTGGCTGACTAAGGTGTGAAAATTCTGGACAAATAAAATGATTGATAACTGGATAATCAGCAAAATGAATTCCTTGACAATTGGTAATTTCTAAAAGTTTATCCCAGTATTTCGTTCGTGGATAACCCATATTTTCTCCAATTAAGAATGGACCACTGGATGGTGTTCGAATAAATAAAACATCTCCACCTCTTGCTTTTATTTTATTAACTGCAATTTTTACAGAATTAAATAGTGAATCTAGTCTTTCACCTGTTACAGGTGGTTCTTTATTAATTTTTCTAAAGAAATCCCAGATTCCCTTAACTTGATTTTGTTGAAGTGTATCTGCCAAAAACTTAGCGGTCATATATTCCTGTCTATTGAACATTACTCTGCCAAAATCAGGTGGAAATATTGGAAATTGAAATACGTCTGCGCGATTTGGAATATGCAAATCATCTAACTTTGCATTTAAAGAAAGTCTGTCTTTATCCAGAAATACTAGTTTGGATTCTAAAAAATGATTTATATAAAATCCAGCCTTTTGTGCTGGTGTTCTATCTTTATAATATTTAATATTTTCATTCGGAGTTTTTACATTCATTGGTGAACACGAAAAAAATAAAACTTCTGTTACATCAATAATTAGTTTCCCATTAAAGTTTACATCCTTGGAAAGATTATTAAGCACTGGAAGTGGCGAACTACCCACACAGGCTAACATGATAGCATGATCGTCTGTATTTTTTTCCCATGCATTAATATCCAAGTCAAATTTTATTCTGGAAGAACCAATAAAAACAGTCGAATTGTTTTTTGATTCGTATGCCATGCTTCTTTTATCTGCCCATAAAGACGCATCATCATCATAAGAAGTATCAAAACCTTTGTTTCGAACATATAACTCAAAACTTATAACTGCGGTAATTACCAATACCAATGTAAGTATGCAAGACTTTGCTAAAGAGGAATTATTCATTAATTTGATTTATGGTTGTTGATTTAAAGTTAACAAATGAATTTTAAAATACAAAATTTATTGAGAAAAACGAATATTAAGTATTTAGAATAATACTTATATTCAAATGCATGTATTATTTTTGATAAGTGAATAATGCTGAAATTTTTGTTTTTTAATACCGTTAAAAGGTTTTCAAATGCAGGCAATAGTAGATGCCACACAACAAAAAATAAAAGAATAAATGCAAAAATCAATTCAATTATTTATTTTATTTTTATTGCCAAGTTTATGTATATACTCACAATCTACTTTTGTATTTGTTGGTTCCTATAATTATGATAAAAATAAAGAAGGCATTTATGTATATGAGCTAGACTCGATAACTGGAAATTTAAAGAAAGTATCTTCTATTAATCAGATTTTAAATCCATCTTTTATTACTTTATCTCAAGATGGCAATCTGCTTTTTTCGTGTACGGATACGAGAACTCCAAAAGATGGAAGCGTAAGTAGCTTTAGATTTAATTCAACATTTAAGTCTATCACTTTTATAAACCAACAAAAAACCAATGGAGAGAATCCAGTTTATCTTATTCTAGACAAGAGCGAAAAATGGTTGCTGAATGCGAACTATAAAGATGGAAGCGTATCTGTATATCCTATAGATAAAGATGGAAGCATCGCTCCTATTTCTCAATTCATTCATTTCACAGATAGTAGTGTAAATAAAAAAAGACAGGAAGGTTCTCATATTCATGCTACTATTTTTTCTCCTGATTATACTTATGTTTTTTTACCTGATTTAGGCGCAGATAAAATCAGGTGCTTTGCTTTTGATAGTTTGCAAACACAACCTCTGCAAACATCGAAACCAACTTTCGCAAAATCTATTTCAGGATGTGGTCCACGACATTTTACATTTCATCCAAATGGAAAAACTGCTTATTGTATCGAAGAGCTTTCTGGAACCATTAATGTATATAATTATAAAGATGGAAAATTAGACAGTATACAAAGAATTGCAACTCATCATAAAAATGATAGCTTTGAATTTAGTAGCGCTGACCTACATATTTCTCCTGATGGAAAATATTTATATGCATCTAATCGCGGTGAAGAAAATAATATTGCCATATTTTCTATTAAAAAAAATGGTACACTAAAATCTAAAGGATATCAATCTACGTTTGGTAAAACACCCAGAAACTTTGCTATTGACGAAACAGGTAAGTTTTTAATTGTCGCTAATCAATCCACAGGAAATATTGTTGTTTTTAAACGAAATCTAAAAACAGGATTCTTGGTTAGAGTCGGCAATGATATTAATATTGAAAATCCAACTTGTGTGCAGATTAAAAATTATAGCAAGTAGATTTATGAAATTACCGCAGTTACATTTCCAACAGCATCAAAATCTAGTAATTGAGCAGCAACAATTTGATTTACTTTTTCTGAATCATAAGGAACAGAAATTTTGATATAATTGTCTGTAAAGCCATGCATCACATTTCCTTTTTGTTCTTCTTCTAATAATGCATTTCTGGTTTCTTGCAAAAACTGATTATAGAAAAATCTTTTCTTCTTTTCGCTGAGCGTGCGCAACATGGCATTGCGTTCATTGCGAATCTTCATCGGCACGGCATTTTCAATTTCTATTGCTTTGGTATTTTGTCTTTCAGAATAGGTAAATACATGTAAATACGAAATATCCAACTCATTAATAAAATTATACGTATCTAAAAAATCATCGTCGGTTTCCGAAGGAAACCCAACAATTACATCTACGCCAATACAAGCATGCGGCATTTCTTGTTTTATTTTCTCTACTCTGCTTTTATACAAATCGCTTTTATATCTGCGTTGCATCAACTTCAATAGTTTGTCGCTACC
>JANNVS010000329.1:0-9682 GCA_031414515.1 Sphingobacteriales bacterium
CTTTTTGAAGCCAAAAAGTAACCCAAAAGCTTTTATGATTTTTAAGGTGATTTGCTTTCTCCTAACGTCGAAAACAACCGAAGCTAAAATCAAAATCCTGCTTATATGCCATGCTATTTTGATTTTACTTCTATCACTGCAAAAATCATAAACCTAAACCTTCTGCGGTTTAGTGCTTTTACGTTTCATTTCTATTAATTTTTTCTGAAATAAATTATAAAAGTTTTCTCAAAAAGAAAGTACCAAATGGAATTAGTGATAACAAGAATGCATAAATAGCATTTTCTATGGAAATTAATTTTTTGTAAAGCAATATCAAAATAATAAAAACAAAAGCAACAAATAAGAAACCATGTATTGAACCAGCAATGCGAACAGCCAATGGCATATCTGCCAAATATTTTAATGGCATCGCAATTAATAACAATGCTAAATAACTGTAGCCTTCTAATTTTCCTATTTGTAAAAATCTCTGTGTAAGTGGTGCAGTGTTGTCCGTCATAATTTGTAATTATAAAATAGTTTGGAAGATTCTATTCTTTTACCGTAATAAAAATATCGCCGCAATTAGCAACATTTTTAAAGGTTAAAATGCCTTGTATGCTATCAAAAGGTTGAATTACTTTATTTGTCAAATCTAAGAGCTTTAAATCCGCTGACATTTTTTTATTAGCCTTGTAAGCAATTCCGTAGTTGGCAGCTGCAATGGGTAATCCGAATGGTAAAGGAATAAATTTATTACTTCCTTTTGGAGGTCTTGGATATACAATTACGCCAGCAGAGTATAGCCAATATAAACCTGCTTTTTGTTTTACTATATTAAAGAATTCTTCTGTTTTGATTGGCATAATTGGAACTGATGCACCACATGAAAATAATAAATCATTTATATTTAACGGTAATTCTGTTTTATTAATAATTTTAAATGCAATTAAGTTTACATTTTTTTTCTGTTCTTTTTTAGCGTAAAAAAAATTTTTCATATTATATAATACACCTTGCCGAACTGCGTAATTTATTTTTGTTTCTTCTCTAAAATCTTTAAAAGGAATAGATGCCATATTTATTTTCCGATACGGACGCGCGCAGCTGGAAATAAGTACGATGGCAATAAAAAGATAGAATATGTTAGTTCGCATATATACCGAAGTATTTATGTAAAAATAAGAAAAAAAGTTGATTAAACGACGAATTTGGCGAAAGGCGAGTGCTTCAACGGAATTTCCCAAATGGTTTCAAAATCTTTCTTGGTTTCTACTAAATTATTGAACACAATCGATTCGTCATTTATTTTTTTGCTTTCTATAAACTCATTCAGATTCGTAAATGGAAAACTGCCAATTAAATCATTAGTTATTTTATAACAAACTTTCATTCTATCAAAGAAATTCAAATCGTATGCTTGTTCTAATTCTCTGATTAATTTCACAGAAGAATCAATAGAGCAACCGCTTACATCACATTTACTTTCGTCTGCCATCAATACTACAAAACGACGGTAATATAAGGAACCGTAGGCAGCTACATCGCGCTGATGTGATTGCCATCTATCCACAAAATTTTCTATAATATCACTGATTTCCCACACTTCATCCTGTGTAAAACTTCTGTTAGCTTGGTAGACCCAAACTTTTGCATCATCTGGTAATATATGGTATGGTGTTAGCATCGCCTTTTTGTCATTTCGAGTGTAACGAGAAATCTTGCTACAGTATTTTTAATTGTTTATTTAAATTAACCGAATTTCCTCATTTTCGTTTGGAAAGATAATTGAATTAATAACTATTTGCTTGTGAAATAAGTTCCGCAATATCTAAAACTTTTACTTCTTCTTGTTTGTTTTCGCCTTTCACTCCATCTGTAATCATGGTATTACAAAACGGACAAGCGACAGCAATAATATTTGGAAAAACTTCTAAGAGTTGTTCTGTTCGTTCAGTGTTTATACGTTTTTTGCCAGGTTCATCTTCTTTAAACATTTGTCCGCCACCAGCACCACAACACAAACCATTCGTTTTGCATTTTTTGATTTCTACTAAATCTGCATCTAATGATTCTATGACAGAACGTGGAGCTTCATAAATTTCATTGGCTCTTCCTAAATAACAAGAATCGTGGTAAGTAATTCGTTTGCCTTTAAACGCACCGCCTTCAACTTTTAATTTTCCTTCATTAATTAATTCTTGTAAGTAAGTAGAATGATGTACAACTTCATACTTTCCACCTAATGCAGGATATTCATTTTTTATTATATTAAAACAATGAGGACAAGTAGTGATAATTTTTTTAACACCATAATTATTCATCGTTGCAATGTTTTGCTGTGCCAGCATCTGAAACACAAATTCATTTCCTGCGCGTCTAGCTGGATCACCAGTACATGCTTCTTCAGTACCAAGTACTGCAAAATTGATATTGAGTTGGTTTAGTATTTTTGTAAAGGCAATAGTAACACGTTGTGCACGTTGATCAAAGCTACCTGCACAACCTACCCAAAATATTACTTCAGGAGTTTTACCTTCGGCGACCATTTCGCTCATTACTGGAACTTTATATGTCATGTTTATTGAATTATAATTTTTAAAATTGTTTAATTAGTTAATTAGCATATTAGCTAATTAATTCAATTCTTCTTTCCAATTTAATCTATCACTTGGAGAAAACTGCCATGGCGCCTGATTGTTTTCCATGTTTGCAAACATGTTATTCCATTCAGTCGGTGAATCAGATGCTTCCATGATTAAATTCCTGCGCAATTCAACAATGATACTTAATGGTGAAATATTTACAGGACATTCTTCCACACATGCGTTACAAGTAGTGCAGGCACGCAGTTCTTCACCTGTTATATAATCGCCTAACAAAGATCTATTATCAGCAAAATCAGGACCGTGTTCTTTTTTACCTTTGGCAATATCTTCCATTCGGTCACGCGTGTCCATCATTATTTTTCGCGGCGATAATTTTTTTCCAGTTTGATTTGCAGGACATGCTGCTGTGCAGCGACCGCATTCCGTACAAGTATAGGCATCTAGCAAACTTTTCCAGGATAAATCATATACATCTTTTGCACCGAATTTTATTTCACCTTCTGTTACTGGTACTACAAAACTTGGATCGAGCATAGATTGTACTTCGTGCTGAATTGCAGGCATGTTTTGTATTTCACCTTTTGCTTCTGGTCGCGTGAAAAATGTATTTGGAAATGCCAACATGATATGTAAATGTTTTGAATATGGTAAATACACTAAGAATGTCAACACCATACAAAGGTGTCCCCACCAGCCAATTTTTTCTATAAAATGTAGAACACCAAATGGTAACGTGTATAACATTTTTCCAATTTGATTACTTAGCATAAAACCGTAACCTTCGTTAAATCTTTTTATGTGAATTGCACTGTCAGCACCATTCATCATAAAAATAAACGAGATTAAAATTAATTCGAATGTTAAAATTAGAAGGGCATCTTTCCAAGGCCATCCTTTTAATTCCGGCATTTGAAAGCGAGAAATTTTAAAGGTTGTTCTTCGTAGAATAAAAAGAATTGTAACGATGAAAGTAAGTAATGAAAGTATTTCAATAAAGTTAATCGTAAATATATAAATTGACTGCAAAAAAGATCCTTCAAACGAATGGTATAAAATCCGATGAGAACCAATTAATCCATCAATAAAAATTTCTATCAATTCAATTTGGGTGATGACAAAAGATATATAAATTACTAAATGCAGTAACGCAGGAAAAGTTAGTTTAAACATTTTTTTTTGCCCTAAAGCAATCAGCATCATGCTTTTTAAACGAAAACCAAGCGTCGTATTTATTTGCTCAGGTTTGCCTAGCATTATATTATTGTAGATTTCTTTGAATTTTCTTAAAGCGACAAAAAAAGAAGCACTCACTAGGGCAATAAATAAGATGATTTGAATGATTGTTAGGAAATTCATTATTAATTTGTTTGAATTATTGCAAAAATACAGCAATATCTACTTATTTTTAATTCATTTTTTAAAAGAATGTTTAAATTACATATTATTTAGAAATAATCTAAATTAATTACATGATAATTCCTGCAACTGCACAAAAAATATTAGACGCTCAAAAAATAGAACTTAAACTAGATCGCATGGCATTTCAGGCGTTGGAATTGACATATGATAGCGATGAGTTGGTGATTTTGGGTATAGAGCCAGGTGGTGGATTGGATTTGGCAAAAATTATTTCAAATAAAATCACGAAGTATGATCCCAAGAAAAATGTAGATTTTTCATCTATTTATATTAATAAACCTGAGCCATTGAAAGAAGATGCTTATTTAAAAGATGATTTAGACTTGAATAATAAAATAATTTTGTTGATTGATGATGTTGGAAATTCTGGTAGAACATTGTTTTATGCTTTGAAACCTTTGACGAAATTTTACCCTAAAAAAATTATTATTGCAGTATTAGTAGATAGAACTCATAAAACCTTTCCAATAAAAGCAGATATAGTTGGATTTCCAATTGCGACTACTTTAAATGAACATATAATTGTCCAAATTGTAAAAGAAGTTGCAGAAGGCGCTTATTTGTTCTAATTTGGTATGAAAATTGATCTTTAGTACAAATGAAAACTATCATTTTAAGCATTTTCTTATTTTTTGAAATTTGCTTTACAGCACAAGCTCAAATTATACAGCCTACAACACAAGAAAAGTTAATTACAGAAAGATTCGAATATGTTCGAATTATCAAAAAATATATTGGCAATTTATTCTGGAAAAACTTTTCAATCAAAGAATTTCCAGGCACCGTAGTTTATTTTACAGATTCAGCATCTTACTTTATCAATCCATTGCCAGAAATGAAAGATAAAGTAAGCAAATATGCTATTATGGAAAATGATTATGACTGGAATATTTGGAAATTGCGAATGCCATTAGACAGTGCAAAATTTGTAATGGAAACACAATTTCAATTTGACCAAAAGAAGAAAGGATATATTAATTATAAAACACCAGTTTTATTCTGCAGTTCACCTGAATTAACTCGGAAAGAAAAAGAAATCATTAATACAACACAGGAATGGTCGATAGCCATGATGCATGAATTATTTCATCAATATCAATATTCTAACGAGGCAATTTTAACCTACGTGTTACGTCTTTATCAAGAAAAAAAAATGATTGATATGGATAGTATGCAAGGAATTTATTTAAAAAATCAAGCATTTAGAGATACGCTAACTAAAGAAAATAATTTATTGAAGCAAGCTGTGGCAACCACATCTTTTGAAGAAGAAAAAAAACTATTTGCTCAGTTTTTAAAACTACGTGCAAAAAGAAATTTGGACTATTTTAAGAAGAAGAAATTCTGGGTGAATACACCTGAAAATTTTTGGGAAAAATTAGAAGGCACTTCTTTAATGATGGAAAAACAATTGAAAGAAAATTTTAAGGATATTATACCTACAGACTACATCCTAAATAATGACCCAATGTATGATAAGTCTTTTGCCTTTAATGAGAAAGAAATAAGCGAAGTTGAATTTTATAATGAACTCAATGATGACCGGTTTTATGTTGGAGCTACTGGATTTAATATGGTGCAATTATTAGAAAAGAATAAAGTTCCATACAAAGATAATTTTTTCAGTTATGCTTCCTTGCCGTTGGATTTACAGTTGAAATATTTTTATAAGATAAAGTAGCACCTTTGTCATTTCGAACGCAGTGAGGAAACCTGGTTGATTTTACAAATAATTGAATAATATAACAAGATTTCTCGCTAAACTCGAAATGACAAAAGGAATGAAAAAACTATTCACCAAAAAACTTTTCTTTCGCGTTTATATACCAATTACTATTGCAGTAATTTTATTTACTTTTTTATGTTCTTTTTGTGTCGAAAGAAATGCTGAAGGAAAGACATTTAATAAAGTATCAGACATTCCATTTAATGAAGTTGGATTATTATTAGGAACGTGTAAAATGATGAAAGATCATAAATCGATTAATCCTTTTTGGAAATTCAGGGTAGATGCAGCATATGAATTATGGAAAGAAAAAAAAATAAATAGAATTTTAATATCAGGTGATAACGGATGGCATGGTTATAATGAACCTCAAGATTTTTTAGATGCATTTATTGCGTTAGGTATTCCTGATTCTTGTTTGGTTTGTGACTTTGCAGGTTTCAGAACACATGACTCAGTGATACGATGCAAGAAAGTTTTCGGACAAAAGAAAGTGACAATCATTTCACAGAAATTTCACAATGAACGTGCATTATTCATAGCCCAGAAATATGATTTGGATGCTGTTGGCTTTAATGCAGAAGATGTATGTTTCAGAAGCGGTCTGCAAAATTTTTTTAGAGAAAGAGCAGCACGAGTTTTGCTATTTCTTGATTTATATATTTTCAACACACAGCCACATTTTATTGGTAAGAAGATTGTGATTAAGTAGTTAGTAAATAGTACTAAGTAATTAGAGTTTAAATACTATGTATTCATTTTCAGCATTTCTAAAATCTCATTCACATCTGCATCGCCAACGTGTAGTTTTGCTTTTTCGTAGAATGGTTTTCTGCTTTCTAATCGTTCATCGTAGAACTTCTCTAATTCTTCTTTCGATAAATTTGCAATGAGTGGTCTTTTATATTGACCTTTCAATAAACGCCAGATAGTTTTTTCTTTATTTCGATTTAGATAAATTGTCAAACCTTTTTCGTTCATCACATCCATATTGTCATAAAAACAAGGTGCTCCACCACCAGTGCTTACCACTATATTTTCTTCGTTATTAACTTTTTGAATAAATTCTTTTTCTTGTAAACGAAAATAGTCTTCACCTTTTTGTTCAAAGATTTCTTTGATAGTTAAACCTTCTTTTTCTTCTATGTATTTGTCGATATCTATATACTCAAAACCCAGCAAGGGCGCTATGTTTCGTCCTGTGTACGATTTGCCGCAACCCATAAAACCAACTAGAAAAATTAACACGATAGATGATTGACAATTAACAATTGATGATTATTCTTTAATGAATACTTTATCATTTTCCTATTCGAATTCTAGGATCCAAGACAGCATATAAAATATCTACTAAGAAATTCATAATAATAAAAACAGATGCAGTAAATAAAACCGTTCCCATAGCTACTGGAAAATCAAATTTTTGCAATGCATCAACTGCAGTATAACCAAGACCTTTGATGTCAAAAATTACTTCCACAAAAAATGCACCTGCCAATAAACCTGCAAACCAGCCTGAAATTGCTGTTACTACTGGATTTAAGGCATTGCGCAAAGCATGTTTAAATAATACTGTAACAGAGTTTAATCCTTTAGCTTTTGCAGTTCTAATATAATCTTGTGAAAGTACATCTAACATAGTACTTCGAGTTAATTGAAAAATAATTCCAATAGGCCTTGATCCTAATGCGATTGCTGGTAATATGAGATTCTTTAAAGCTAAAATTTCATTTCCATAATCATCAATAATTGTTAAACCACCAGTTTGTTCTAAGCCTGTGTATTTATGTAATACAATACCAAAAAAATAACCTAATATGATGGCTGAAAAATAAGAAGGTACAGATATTCCTAAAACAGAAAACGACATGGCTAAATTATCAAACCACGTATGTTGTTTCACAGCTGCTATGACACCTAAAACAATGCCGATTAGACTTGCAATAATCATGGCTGCAAATGCTAAAATAATGGTTTGAGGCAAAGCTCTTTTTAGGATATCAAGTACATCTTCTTTTGTTTGATAGGAACGTCGTAAATAAGGAAGTTTTAATACAAGTGCTTTTTCATTACTTACAGTTACTAATTTTTTATAATGATATTTTTCTTGTGATGCAGCATCATTATAATGAAAAGCAATAGGCGATAGGTCATTTAAATAAAGTGCAAACTGTATGTATTTTGGTTTGTCTAATCCTAATTCTATATTAATTGCTTCAACCGATTCTACGTCAGCTCGTTGACCAAGTGTTAAACGTGCTGGATCTACAGGTAAGATATTAAATAATGCAAATATGACAAATATGACGCCTATTAATACTAATATGCCATAGAAGAATTTATTAAGAATGAATTTGTACATATAAAATTATAGGTTACAAGTTATAAAGTTATTTGTATCTTCTATTATTTTATAACACTTTTCTTCAATGTAGCATAATTTGTCAATTCATTGTAATGATATTTTCCAACAATAACGCCTTTTTTCAAAATTAATAAACCAGGATTTGAACGCATAATTGTTTTTAAAGCCGTGCCGTCAGTATTGTATATTTCGTATTCGTATTGCTTATTATGAATATCTTCAAATGTTTTTACTTCCTCAAATAAACTGCCTGTTAATATATTCACATAGCGATTGTCATCTGCTGCTGCATCAGTTATCTTCACTAATTTGTCGTAACCTTTTGCATTTATTTTTTTCAAATCAGGAATGATGATAAAAAAAATGTATTCTTCTTCTTCAAAAAAACCTGCAGAATTGTCGGTGCCGTTTGTATCTTTTATAGCAAAATCTTTTAATTTTGGATCATCTCCTTTTTGTATTAGCACATCTTTTCTATCAACAAAAGTCCAGTTGTTCAGGTCTTCAGGCCATGTGCCTTTAAACTCTTTGACTTCACCGCTTTTATTATTTTTATAGATAAATGTGTTTTCGTATTTATATGGTTTTGCATTTGCAGGCAATTTTAGTCCTTCAGGAATAGAGACTCCAACAGTATAAGGACGGAAATCCTTAATGGGTTCGAAGTAAATATTTCGGTATGCAAACGCAATAGAAGCAACGGTTAATAGAAGTAATAAACCTCGATTGATTATTTTGCTAAAAACTTCTTTGATAGATTTTTGTCCAAATAAAATAACTAAAATCAACGCACTCAAAAATAAGTCTTTGTAAAAAGATTGAATAGGTGCTAGTTTTAAGAAGTCGCCAAAACAACCGCAATCTGTTACTTTTCCAGTTTTTGCTGAATAGCCTGTCAAGAATGTAAAAAATGCGATTAAAATAATTAACAACCAAATTGTAGATTTTTTCCAAGCACCAAGAATCAAAGCTATACCTAGGTAAATTTCAAGAATTATCATAAAAAAGGAAACTGCTATTGCATATTCAATCATAAACAGCCATAGAAATGATAAAAAGGGAACTGATTTTTCAAATATTTCGAAATATTCTTCCATTTTTATGGCAGTTCCAGTAGGATCAATAGCTTTGACTACACCTGAAAATACAAACCAAACACCAACAAAATATCTAAGAAAATTTATTAGAAAATTACGTTGCTTTAAGGCAAATTTTCCGATTAATGTCATTGCTGTTGCAATTGCTGCAAACATTCCGATAAGAGTAATTAAATCCATGTTATTTAGTTGTGAGTTATGAATTATGAATGAAAAGTAAAAATGTATAGTGTCATTATTCAATTGTTACATTATGACATTGCTACATTATTTCAATTTATCTATTTTAATCAATGCAAATATTGCATAATTTACGATATCCATATAATTTGCATCGATACCTTCTGAAATAATAGTTTGACCATTATTTTCTTCAATTTGTTTGATTCGATGCAATTTCGACAATATCAAATCTGTATAAGAACTAATACGCATATCGCGCCAAGCTTCACCGTAGTCGTGATTTTTTGCCAGAAATAATTTT
>JANNVS010000330.1:0-12281 GCA_031414515.1 Sphingobacteriales bacterium
TCTCGCGCGTCTCGCACCTGATGTGCAGCGTACGCAGGACGAGTACGAGGTCTTCTACCTTTCCAACGAGATGCACCTGCTTTACCACGAACTGTTAAACTGTGATCTGAATTAGAAACTGTCCCAATTGTTGCTAAGCAAGTTCCTAATATTTGTCTCGCTTCACCTGATGGTAATTTAACAGTAACGTATTTACCATCTTTACCAGATAATTGAGCATACGTTCCTGCACTTCTACAGATAGATGCTCCTTTTCCAGGCTGTAATTCGATATTGTGAATTACAGAGCCTAGTGGCATATTTGCGATTGGCAGTGCATTTCCAACTTCAGGTTGTACATTTTGACCTGAAATAATTTCCTGTCCAACTTTTAATCCTTCGGGTGAAATAATGTATTTTTTTTCTCCATCTTTATATACTACTAAAGCTATAAACGCTGTACGATTTGGATCGTATTCAATTGTTTTTACAGTAGCAGGTATATCGTATTTATTTCTTTTAAAATCAACAATACGATATTGTTTTTTGTGACCACCACCAATGTAACGCATAGTCATTGCACCTTTCTGATTACGACCACCTGATCTTCTATTAGGTACTACTAATGTCTTTTCTGGAATGTTTGTCGTAACCTCAGCATAAGAGTTAGAAATTCTAAATCTCAAACTTGGTGTTATCGGATTATATTTTTTAGTTGCCATTGCTTAATCTTTCTTTTAAATTAGATTTCGTTGTAGAAATCAATTGTTTCACCTTTTGCTATTTTCACTATTGCTTTTTTATAGCTTCCTTTTCTACCTGAGACTACTCTGGTTTTTGTATTACGACTTTTTGGTTTAGAAGCAATGATCAATGTATTTACTTCTTCTACATTTACGCCGTACATTTTTTCTACCGCTTTTTTTATCTCTACTTTGTTTGCCTTTTTTTCTACTAAAAAAGTATACTTGCCTGCTTTTTCTGATAAGGCAGATGCTTTTTCGGTGATTAACGGTTTTTTCAGAATTTCCATTCTATATTAGTTTTGTGAATTTGAAATTGCTTCGATTGATTTTTCGCTAATCAAAATCGTATTATTATTCATAATCTCATATGTATTCAAGTTATCTGCTATAGCGATAGCTGCACCTTGAACATTTCTACTTGACAAATAAACGTTGTCATTTAATTCTGGCAATACTAATAATGATTTTTTATTTTCCAAACCAAATGCTTGCAAGAACTTAATGTATTCTTTTGTCTTTGGTGATTCAAAAGAGAAATCTTCTACTATTTTAATACTGCTTCCAGCTGCTTTTACAGATAATGCTGAATTTTTAGCTAATGATTTTACTTTTTTGTTTAATTTAAAATCATATGAGCGTGGACGAGGTCCAAAAATACGTGCTCCACCTTTAAATAAAGGATTCTTGATGCTTCCTTTTCTTGAACCACCAGTTCCTTTTTGTTTGTGTAATTTTCTGGTAGAACCTGATAATTCAGATTTTTCTAACGTTTTATGTGTACCGCTTCTTCTTCCTGCTAAATATTGTTTAACAGCTAAGTAGATAACATGCTCATTAGGTTCGATACCAAAAATTGCTTCTGGCAATTCTATTGATCTTCCAGTGGCTTGTCCGCTTATATTATATACTTCTGCTTTCATCTTCTATTTTTTACCCTAAATCCCTAAAGGGAAAATCTTGATTTATTTTTTTTTCTCAATTATTACATAAGAACCATTATGACCAGGAATTGCACCTTTAACGATGATTAAATTTTCTTCTGCAATTAATTTAATGATTTTCATGTTTAATTCTTTCACACGATCAGTACCCATTCTTCCACCCATTTTCATGCCTTTCATAACACGTGCTGGTGTAGAGCAAGCTCCTAAAGAACCCGGTGCACGTAAACGATTATGTTGACCATGAGTTTGTCCACCAACACCACCAAAACCGTGACGCTTAACAACACCCTGAAACCCTTTTCCTTTAGATGTACCAATTACAGCTATTTTTTCACCTTCTTGTAATAATTCAGATGTAACAACATCGCCAACATTTAGATTGTCCATTCCTCTGAATTCCACTAATTTTGCTTTTGGTGAAGCACCTGATTTCTCGAAGTGTTTCAACATTGGCTTAGTTGTATTCTTCTCTTTTTTATCACCATATCCTAATTGAATTGCATCGTAACCATCTTTGTCTTTCGATTTTTTCTGAGTTACTACACATGGACCAGCCTGAATAACTGTGCAAGGAATTATTGCACCGCCTTCGCCGAAAATACTGGTCATACCTATTTTTGTTCCTATTAATCCTGCCATGACTTATTACACTTTAATTTCTACATCAACACCACTTGGTAATTCTAATTTCATTAATGCATCTACAGTTTTTGGTGTTGCACTGTATATGTCTAATAATCTCTTGTACGTACACAATTTGAATTGCTCACGAGCTACTTTATTCACGTGTGGCGATTTTAAAACTGTGAAAATCTTTTTATTGGTAGGCAATGGAATTGGACCAGTTACTACTGCTCCAGCACTGCGTACTGTTTTTACGATTTTTTCAGCAGATTTATCTACCAAATTGTGGTCGTATGATTTTAATTTTATTCTAATTTTTTGTGCCATGATATATTTGGATATTAATCAGCTTTTACTTTAGATTTTGCTTTTGTAACTACTTGCTCTGTAATATTGTTTGGTGCCTGTGCGTAGTGAGAAAATTCCATAATAGAAGTTGCTCTACCAGATGTAATTGTTCTTAAATCTGTTACATAACCAAACATCTCTGACAATGGAACTTTTGCTTTTATAACATTCGCATTATGTTTCATTTCCATACCTTCCATCATTCCACGACGACGATTTAAGTCACCGACAACATCTCCAGTATTCTCTTCAGGTGTTATAATTTCCAATTTCATAATTGGTTCTAATAAAATTGGATTTGCTTTTCTGCATGCTTCACGGAATGCAAATTTTGCGGCTTGTTCAAAAGAGAATGTATCTGAATCCACCTGATGGAAAGAACCATCATGTAACCGAACTTTTAAACTTGGAACTTCGTATCCAGCTAAAACGCCTGATTTCATTGCTTCTTTGAAGCCTTTTTCTACTGAAGGAATAAATTCCCTTGGTATTGAACCACCAAAAATATCATTAATAAATTCTAATCCTTCTTTTCCTTCATCACCAGGACCAATTTCTACTTGAATATCTGCAAACTTACCACGACCACCTGATTGTTTAGCATATTTTTCTCTATGCTCAATTGTTTGAGTTATTGTTTCTTTATAATTTACTTGTGGTGCTCCTTGATTACACTCTACTTTAAATTCACGCAATAAACGGTCAACGATGATTTCTAAATGCAACTCACCCATTCCAGAGATAACTGTTTGAGCAGTATCTTCGTCATATTTTACTTTAAATGTAGGATCTTCTTCTGCCAATTTACTTAATGCCATTCCTAATTTATCTGCATCATTTTGTGTTTTTGGCTCAATTGCCAACCCGATGACAGGGTCAGGAAATTTCATAGATTCCAATACAATTGGTGAGCCTTCTGCACATAAAGTGTCACCCGTTCTAATATCTTTAAATCCAACTACTGCACCTATATCACCAGCTCCTAATTTATCAATTGGATTTTGTTTATTAGCATGCATTTGGAAAATACGAGATATACGTTCTTTGTTTCCACTTCTTGTATTTAATACATATGAGCCTGCTTGCAAAACGCCAGAATAAGCACGAGTGAAAGCTAAACGACCAACATAAGGATCAGTTGCAATTTTAAATGCTAAGCCTGTGAAAGGCTCGTCATAGCTTGGCTTGCGTATAACTTCTTCACCTGTATCTGGATGTGTTCCAATAATATTTGGTCTATCCATTGGTGAAGGCATTAACTCCATTACCAAATCCAACATGGTTTGTACTCCTTTGTCTTTAAAAGAAGAACCGCACAACATTGGAACAATTTTCATATCTAAACAAGCAGCACGTAATGCGTCTAATATTTCTCTTTCTGTGATTGATGTAGGATCTTCAAAGAATTTCTCCATCAATTTATCATCGTATTCAGAAACTGCTTCCAATAATTTCTCTCTCCACATCGTAGCTTCTTCCACCATATCAGCTGGAATATCTACTACATTGTATGTCATTCCTCTATCGTGTTCATTCCAGATGATACCACGGAAATTAATTAAATCTACCACACCTTTAAAGGTTTCTTCTGCACCGATAGGCAATTGCAATGGAACTGCATTTGAGCCTAACATCTTTTTCACTTCCTCTACTACCATTAAAAAATCTGCACCTGCTCTGTCCATTTTATTCACGAAACCTAAGCGAGCAACATTATAGTTATTTGCTAAACGCCAGTTAGTTTCAGATTGTGGCTCCACACCATCAACTGCAGAAAATAAAAATACTAATCCATCTAAAACACGTAATGAACGATTTACCTCAACTGTAAAGTCAACGTGTCCTGGTGTATCAATAATATTAACATGATAATCCTGATCTCTATATTTCCATCCCACTGTAGTCGCTGCAGAAGTAATTGTTATACCACGCTCAGCCTCTTGTACCATCCAATCCATTGTAGAAGCACCATCATGCACTTCACCTATTTTATGGTTTACACCAGAATAGTATAAAATACGTTCCGTCGTTGTAGTTTTACCTGCATCGATGTGAGCTGCTATGCCAATGTTTCTTGTATATTTTAAATCGCGTGCCATTTTCGTATCTTACTAACTTTATATTCTATTTATACTTTAAAATGTGAGAATGCTTTATTCGCTTCTGCCATTTTATGTGTGTCTTCTTTTCTTTTTACTGCTGCGCCTTCACCTTTTGATGCTGCAATTAATTCTGCTGCTAATTTGTCGCCCATTGATTTTCCGTTTCTCTTACGAGTGTATTGAATCAACCAACGAATAGTCATGAATAATTTTCTGTCTTCACGTATTGGTGTTGGTATTTGGAAAGTTGCTCCACCAATTCTTCTGCTTTTTACTTCTACTGCAGGCATTGCATTATCCATTGCTTTTCTCCAAATATCGTAACCTTCTTCGTTTGTAGATTTCTTAATACGCTCCATTGCTTCGTAAAAAGCAGTATATGCTGTGCTTTTTTTGCCACCAATCATCAGATTGTTTACAAAACGAGTTATCAAAGGATCTCCATAAACCGGATCCGGTGCTAAATATCTTTTTTTTGCTTTTTGCTTTCTCATTCTATTTATTTTGTTGATACGCTCTGCTGTGCGTATTTACATTATATTATATTATTTTTTCTTACCTTTTGCTGGCGTTACTGCTGCTCCAGCTTTTGCTTTTTTAGTTCCGTATTTAGAACGACTTTTCTGACGGTTGTTAACACCAGCAGTATCTAATGCGCCACGCACGATGTGATAACGTACACCTGGTAAATCTTTAACACGGCCTCCACGTATCATTACGATAGAGTGTTCCTGTAAATTGTGACCTTCACCTGGAATGTATGCGATTACTTCGAATTTATTAGTTAAACGTACTTTCGCCACTTTACGCAAAGCCGAATTTGGCTTTTTAGGAGTTGTTGTGTACACACGTGTACATACACCTCTACGTTGCGGACATGCATCTAACGCTCTTGATTTTGAAGCATAATGAAGCTCTTGTCTTCCTTTTCTTACTAATTGTTGAATTGTAGGCATTCGTTACTTTCGTTACTTTTTAAAAATTTCGGACTGCAAAGGTAGAGATTTGAAGTAAGAGTACCAAACATAATCTCATAAAAAGAGTATGTTTTTTTTGTAGTCTTACCTTCCCTGCGAAGGCAGTAACTACAAGAAGAATTCATCCTAAAATTGGATTTTCCTCCTGAAGTGGGCGCAAAGATAGCAATTTATTCTCAATTGTGGAAAATTATTGCATATTAATTTCGGGTTAAGAATACGTTTGGAAAGTGATAAGAAGAAAGATTTTGGAATAAAGAGTCAGGAATAAAGAATAAAGTATTGATTATCAATTAAATTTTGCCTATTTTTTTTATATGAAATTGCGTTTTATAAGTTGGAAACCTGATAAAACAATGCGGCGAAGTCGAAGACGTTCGCCGAGCGACACGGATACTTCGATGATATTGGAAGATTACTTATTAAAAATTAATTTTTGTCCGCCATTTTCTATTTGAATTATTTTTAACTTTTGATATTTTCCATTATTATCTTTTCTAAAATATAGCTCATTGTAAGTGTTTTTAGACTTAAAAACAGAATCTCCAATTTCATAATTTATTACATCACCACCTGGCAATCTTTCAATACTATCATCTAAAATAAATGTTGTTCTGCCATCTGCACCTAAATTATAAATAACTTTTATAATCTTGCCATTAAATGATTCATGATAATATGGACTTTCTTTATGACTATCATATAATACATAACCTACAAATAGGAATGTTATTACCAATATAGAATTGTGTCTTTTGTTTTTCATTTTACTATTTTAAAGTTCGTTGAATTTGACTTTATAAAAAGCAAAATCTCATTTCTCTTCCAAAAACCTCAAATTCCACAATTTTTCTGCTCTGCTGCCGATGAACCAGAAGATAAATGCCAGAATCATAAAGAAAATAGATTTGTGCAATGGTTGCCAGAAATATTCAAAGTAGCGCGTCACCAGATTCAGTATAAAAAATACTAAAGAAATATTTCCTAACACAAAATCATTTCGTTTCAACCCAAAATACATGCCTGCAGCAGCCACTGCAAACAGCACGCAATCCCAAAACAGAAAGTGCAGCTGGCTCACTTTCTGCCAGTGTTCATAGTTGTTGTAATTACCGAAAATAGTAACCAACCACAACGCTATATAAAACAAAAGCAACCCTGTGATATAATGTATGTTGAAAAATGGTTGTAATTTTTCTTTCATCTTTATAATTAATAAAAAAGACAACACCAGCAAACTAAATGGAATGAAACGCATCGGAAAATTCATGCTTGCGAATTTTTCTTCGTTGTTGCTTTCAAACGACGTAAATGTTCCGAACGCCAATGCCAACATCAAAATACTCAGCATCCAAATGGTTTGCGAACGAAAATAAATTGCCAGCACAATATACACGATTGCAGAAAGAAGAAAAATAACAGCGTAATTATTTTGAAAAACCTGTAACGTTTTTGCCCAATACGAAATTGTTGCTAGTGACAAAAATGCAGCAAATAATAAAGAACTACTGTTGCTGAACGGTGTATTTGCATATTTTTCAAATCGTCTTTTAGTAAACCAAAAAATAAACAAAGTAAAAATCGTTAGAATGCAACTGATGCCAAAATCTGTGATTTGTGTAAACTTTTCAATTATAGCGCGTAGCGGTTTATCAGCCAATAGCACAATAATAGAAAGCACTGCACAAGCTACCGCTATGATAAAAGCATAAATAGTCACTTGCTTCCAATCGAACTTGCGAACAGTGATGGATTGCTTCAATTGCTGTGCTTGCTGCTCGGAAAGCAATTGCTGCGATTGCCATTCGTCGATTGAATTTCTAAGAAATTCTGCCTTTTCTTTATTGTATTGCATATAAATATCTTATCAATATTAAGAAATTAAATCAAAATATGTTCCAACAAGCCATTTTGGCAAGTCATTTGTTATGAATACTTTAAACAACTTAATTTAACCATTATGCTGCAAACTAATTTCTAATTTTGTGCTTTGTTATCTATTAAATTGTGAAAAAATTTCTATTCTATATATTCTTCAGTGTTGTTTCCTTGCTTTCTTTTGGACAAATAGAACTTAAGGGTGTAGTAATTGACTTCAAAACCAAAGAGCCATTACCTTTCGTAAATTATTCTGTTGGTTTTAACTTTGGCGGTACTACAGACGATAGTGGAAGATTTGAATTTACCGTAAACGCCAAAACAGATTCGGTTCTTTTCTCCTATTTAGGCTACAAAGATGAGGCACTCAAAAAGCGTTTTTTTAAAAAAGATTCCATCACTGTAAAAATGCATTTGGAAAATTATATGCTGGAAGAATTTACGGTGAAAGCACGCCGAAATAAAATTCCAAAAGATACTGTAGCAATTCGGATTTTCAGAAATGTAATTAGACATAAAGATGAAAACAAACCAAAGTCCTACAATTCGTATCAGTATGAAGAATATCAAAAGACGGTAGCCTCTTTATATAATATCAGTTCTAAAATCACAAAGCGCAAAATATTTAAACCCTTTCGATTTATTTTAGAAAATCAAGATTCTACTTCTGAAGGAACAAAATTTATTCCTTTAATACTTAAAGAAACTTTGACTGATTATTATTATAATAAAGATCCAAAGAAAAATAAGAGTGTCGTAAAAGCCAGTAAAATATCAGGTATTGAACAATTGCGGTTTTCAGAATTATTAGATATTGCGTTTGATGAAATAGATGTTTATGATAACCAAGCAATTGTTAATGAGAAAACATTTCTATTACCTTTTGCAGATGGTGGTTTGGCGCTTTATAATTATTATTTAATAGATAGTATTAAAGGTGCTGATAGTGTATGGAATTATAATTTAGCCTTTATACCAAAAAGTAAATCAGATTTATTATTTAATGGAAAGGCTACCATTCGTGATTCTTCTTATGCCATTACAAAAATTGAGTTGAGTATTGATAAACGCTCTAACATAAATTTTATTAATGATTTTTCTTTGAAACAAGGATTTGCAAATACTGGAAATGGTTGGTTTAAAAATGAAGAATCCAGAAGTACCAATGTATCGATTACAAAACGCAAGAAAGCAAAGAGTGTACGTATAGCACGTTATCTGCATCGTAAAGATATTGGTGTAGATATTCCAATTGCAGATACTATTTTAAAACAAGAGAATACGGTTTTATTAAAAAACTATAGAAGACAAACGGATTCATTTTGGACTGTAAGAAGACATGACTCACTTACTATACAGGAAGCAAAAGTTTATTTTTTATTAGATTCCTTAAAACGAACTAAATTCTATAAGGCGATGTCAGGCATTGGAAGTTTTTTTGCTACTGGCTATTATAAAACCAAAGTTATCGATGTTGGAAATCTATACCAACTAGTCACCTGGAATGATTTGGAAGGTGTTCGTTTTCGACTTAATTTAAAAAACAATTGGCGTATTGGAAAATGGGTAAACTGGAAAGTTTATGCTGCTTATGGTTTGAAAGATAAACGGTTTAAATATGGTGCTGAGTTAGGAATTAATTTACCAGACAAAAAACAGAAACGCCATAGCATCAATATGTCCTATACCGATGACTATCAACGCTTCACTTTGAATGGCATTGGCTACAGTTATGACTTTATCTACACTTCTATCTTACGCAGAAGAGCTATTGCAGATTTAGTTTATTTAAGAGATGCTAAAATTAATTATTTCAGAGAATGGGTTACTAATTTTTCCACCAATGTAGGATTTGAATATAAAATTTATAAAACTATTCCAGGCAGAATTGAATTTATAAAGACACAACCAGACAGCACCATTTTTATTTATAATGACTTTAAAATTTTTACACCAAGCATTAATATTGTGTATACACCTGGAGCAAAATTTTTACAAACCAGCAAAAAGAATCAATTCCTAAAAGGAAAGCTTCCACGTTTTAATTTTACGTATGCATTTAGTGCAAAAAAGCTTGGAAGCGATTTCAATTATCATAAAATGGACATTTCAATTGAAGAACGATTGCCGTCTCCAATTGGACATACCAATATCAAACTAACCGGTACAAAACTATTTGGTTCTGCACCTTATCCTTTACTTACTATTCATCCTGGCAACCAGTCCTTCATGTATGATAGAGATCGATTTTCCAATATGTTGGAAACTGAATTTATTGCCGACCAGCAACTAACATTAATGATAGAACATCATTTCGATGGATTCTTTTTTAATAAAATTCCAGGCTGGAGAAAATTAGGATTACGTGAAGTATTTACTACTAAAATGGCTGTATCTAGTTTAGATCCGAATAAAGTATCGTTCAGTGATTTGCCTCCACAACTTAAAGGACTTAATGGTTTTTATGCTGAAATTGGTTTTGGAATAGAAAATATTTTTAAAGTAATTAGGTTTGATGTTAGCTGGCGCTTAACTCAACTTAATGAACCTGATATTAATAAATTCCGATGGACAATTAGTTTTTCACCAAGTTTTTAAGAATTTAGTATCCTGATATTTTTATTATTCTATCAGTACATATTCCTTGCTACTTACTTCTAAATCACCTATTTTTGCACTTCAATATCTAAATCATGGATTACGGAAAATTATTTGTCAAATATAGATTTTATGCAGCGTTTGTCTTGATTGCAATTGGCATACTATTACACATTTTTGTACACAAGGGATGGCAATGGTCTATCTTTTTATATATTATTTCTGTTGGAGTAATTGCATTCGATATCTTTATTGGACCAATGCGTTATTTGCAAAAGAAAGTAGAATCAGGCGATATCGATGGTGCGAAAGAAGTAATGAGTTGGATAAAATTCCCTAATCTATTAATAAAACCAGTCCGTCAAGGTTATTATATGCTTCAATCCAATTTTGATATGGCAAACCAAGATTTGGCATCTGCTGAAGCTAATATCAGAAAAAGCTTGGCAAATAAGAGCGACATGTTAGGCAATTCGCAAGAAGGAATCTCCTATTTGCAGTTAGGTGGTATTGCCTTGCAAAAAGGTGATAATAAAGAAGCTTTAAAAAATTTAAAAATTGCAGTACAAAAAGGTGTGCCAGATGATGATAATTTGGCCACGGCTTATTTGCAAATATGCACCATTTATGCACAACGAAGAGAAATGAAAGTTGCCAAAGAATATTTGCGTCGAGCCAATTTACTGAAAGTAAAGAATGATGAAATTAAAAAACATTTGAAAGATATTAATAAGCAAATGTCAAGAGCATAATAAATTTTAAATTGTGTCTTTTATTAATGGCAATTGTCTATAATTAACACCATTAATAAAAAAATCTATATTGGGTTGAAACATTCGCTTAAAATCAGAAAATCTTTGGTTATTGGTGGTTTATAATTTACATCACCAAAAATAATTTTAAAGCGAATTTTCCAATTTCTGTTCATCTTCAACTCATACCAAATTTGAGAAAATCCATTAAACACAATATTTAGAGGACTCATATTTATCTTCGGCTGATTCGTAAGACCAATTGGCATAACCACTTCATAAGGTTTTCTATAAGTACCAAATATCCTGTCCCAAATTAAGAATGGACCACCACCAAGGTTTACATTCTGATCTTGTTTTTTTGCAGAATGATGCACTAAATGATATACACCATTTCCTCCAAAAAATGTTGTGAAATTCTTGATAATTGGATTTTTTAAAGCCATATCATAATGTACGATAGAATGGTTAATGGATTCTAATGAAAAACACAATGTAAACCATATTGCCAGCTCAATAGTAAGCGGTTCATGATAAATCATTCCGGAAATAGCAATAAAAAAAATAGCTCCAGGAATTGCCATCAAATATTCAAGTATAGCCAGATTATTATTCGGTGCTGCTAAAGGAAAGAGAAAATCGGGACAATGATGTGGTCTGTGTGCCAATAACCACAATAAACGAGTTCGATGGCACAAATTATGAACTATATAACCAGGAAAGTATGCTATAAGAATACTAGCAATTAATGAAAGAATATAATTATCAGAATTTAATGAAAATGGAAGGATTGATTTAATAAGACCATTAAATTTTGTTACACCGTTATTAATAAGTGAATTCATCCAATCAGCATTAAAATTTTCAAAAGACAAGAACCATCCGATAACTGACAAGATCACCATTGTTGTAGAACCAATTAAAAAAGTGAGAATAAACGTGCTAAAATATTTATTGAATTTTTCTTCGCCAATTTCTTTTACAGATAAATAATAACTATGAATTGTAATGATACTTCTTGTTATAACGGCAAATATTGCGACAGCTATCCAAACATAAGGAAGAAATTCTCTAATATTAGTTAAAGAAAAATTATTGGATTCATATTGTTGAATTAATTCTAAAATATTGAATGCATTAACACTCGTTGAGCCAGATATTTCAGAGAAAATCATCACTACAAAAAAAGCATAACCAATTGCCACTATCCAAATAAAAGGTTTAATTAATTGTGTATTGGTCAACCAATTTTTCCCATATTGAATCTCAAAATTCCATATTTTATTAAACGTATTTCTCATTTTTTTTAATTAAAAAAAGTTTAATATTAATT
>JANNVS010000331.1:0-1954 GCA_031414515.1 Sphingobacteriales bacterium
AAAAATTGGTGGAAATATCTTTGTATACTTTTATTGTTTTATACAGTAATAATTGGCTTTCTAGGATCCATTCCTGAATTAAATATTTTGGAAGCATCCATAAGGAATTTATATTTTCATGTGCCAATGTGGTTTGCAATGATGACGTTAATGTTAATCTCAATGATATACAGTATACTTTACTTAAATAATCCAAAAATAGATTACGATATAAGAGCATCAGCCTTTGCTATTGTTGGTTTTTTATTTGGAATGTTAGGAATTATTACTGGATCAATTTGGGCACGTGCCACTTGGGGCGCTTGGTGGGTTTTTCAGGAAGTAAAACTTAACGGAGCAGCTGCTGCTTTATTAATCTATGCAGCCTATTTTATTTTGCGTGGTTCATTTGATGATGAAGAAAAGAAAGCTCGTTTCTCTGCAGTCTATTCTATTTTTGCATTTGTGATGTTTATTGTTTTGATAAATGTAATTCCACGTATTAGCAACTCTTCATTGCATCCTGGAAATGGTGGGAATCCTGGTTTTAATAGTTATGATTTAGATAGTAATTTACGTGTGGTTTTTTATCCAGCTGTAATCGGCTGGATTCTATTGTCAGTTTGGATTACCACTTTAATCATTAGAATAAAAAAAGTATTCAGAAAAATACATGGATTAGATATAGAAGTAAATTAGTTGATTCTATTTCTTTCTAGTAAATAATGCCAACAACGTTTTTTCTTTAAATAAATATAACAATTTAGAAGTTGCTCTATAATTGGTCACACTTTTCATCATATTCAAAAAAACTGGTTCTATTGAATGTTTACCACATATCATTTTTGTTGTGATAATATTAATGAATTTACAAGTTGTTGAATCTATAATAAATCCAGCATTAAGAGAGTTGCATTCGGTGTTTCCATTAATAGTATTGTTATTTATGTCAAATTGTAAAAACGCTTTTTGAATCGAAAAAGTTTTTGTGCCATCTTTCATTCTTAATTTATACAACATCCATTTGCTGCTATCAGAGATGAAGATTGCTTTTTTAAAGCTACTTACTTCTTCGTTATTAATTTTTGTTTTAGATTTTATTTCACTCAGTACATATTTTGCCTGAGTTGAATCATTAGAAACAGATGGTAAGATAATTCCTGCTGTTTGAATTTCTACCAGCAAACAATATTCATATCCTTCTTCAAAATCAAATCCTTCAATTGTATAGTTAAAAATGGTGTAATTTTCAACAGGATTTTCTCTAATTAAAAAACATTTATTTATTCCGCAATCTGCTTTACTACCAGAAATATATACAACTTTCAGATACACCGAAGAAAAGGTATGCAAAGAAGTAAAGAATAAAAATACAGTTAAAGATTTCCTCATATAATGAATAAAGTTACATAAATTAGACTCAAATTTATAAATCGTTTTTATGAAACGTAAAATAGGATTAGTTTTAGTATTGGTGCTTATAATTTTTCAATTCTTTCAGCCTAAAAAGAATGAAAGCTCAATGATTCTAGCTGAGGATATAACTAAAGTAACTAATATTCCAAAAGATGTTCTGAGCATATTAAAAACTTCCTGCTTTGATTGTCATAGTAATAAAACAACATATCCATGGTATTATTCTATTCAACCTTTAAGCTGGTGGTTAAATAATCATATTAAAGAAGGAAAAGGTAAATTAAATTTTTCTGAATTTGGAAATTATCCTGAAGAAAAAGCAAGTAAAAAACTACATGAAATTGAAGAAGTGATTGATGAAAATGAAATGCCTCTTAAAAGTTACACCTTAATACATGGTAATGCAAAACTAGACCCTAAGCAAAGAAAATTGGTTGCTAATTGGTCAAAAAATGCTGTGATTAACAATATGGAAGATTAAAAATCTCGCGTCACTAAATATTCAATCAGACTTTTTAAAGTCGCTTTTTTGTTATCGTCTAAATTTATTTTTTCTAAT